>CAZWRW010000079.1:0-7180 GCA_964636465.1 uncultured Ruminococcus sp.
AATGGTACAAAAAAGCCTCGTAAGTAACGTACCTACGAGGCTTGGTAAAAACAGGGATGGTAGGAATCGAACCCACGTCAAAGGTTTTGGAGACCCCTATTCTGCCATTGAACCACATCCCTATGTTTTGTCTCAACCGACTTGTTTATTATAGCACAAAAAAAAATATCTGTCAAGGGTTTTTTGAAAATTTTTTTGAAAAATTTTTAAAACCTCTAAACTTTACAAAAAATTCATAATATGATATAATGGTAACATCTTAACTATTTTGAAAGGTGGTAACCAAAATGAACACAGCAATACTAGTTTCTGGACTGATAATACTACTTTGCATAGTCTGCACACGCTTTTCCGATAAGATTGGCATACCTAGTCTATTCTTATTTATAGCATTGGGACTTCTGTTCGGTTCGGATGGCATCTTAAAGATAGACTTTGACAACTATAGGTTTGCAGAAAACGTCTGTTCTATCGCATTGATATTCATAATGTTCTATGGTGGTTTCGGTACTCGTTGGAAGACTGCCAAACCTGTAGCAGTCAAATCAATCATGCTTTCCACTTTAGGAGTAGTAGCCACGGCGTTCTGTGTGGGAGTCTTCTGTACTTTGGTCTTGAAGTTGCCCATGCTCGAAAGTCTGTTGATAGGCTCAGTAATAAGTTGTACTGACGCTGCTTCCGTATTCTCAATATTGAAAAGTAAGAACCTATCTCTAAAGTACCGCACCGACGCTCTTTTGGAAGTCGAAAGCGGTAGTAATGACCCTTGTGCCTACATGATGACCATGATAATCTTATCTATCATTCAAGGGGAAACCTCTTCCGTTGGTTCAATAGTGCTTATGATACTGTGTCAGTTCGTGGTTGCGATAATCTTCGGGGTAGGGATTGCCTTGCTATCCCTATGGATTTTAAAAAGATTCCCTTCAATCTCTGGGGAGTTCTGTACACTGTTCATGTTCGGAATAATCTTGATATCCTACGCTTTGCCCGTAGCTTTGGGCGGTAACGGATATCTAAGCACATATATTACTGGTATCATCCTTGGAAACCACCGTATCAAGCAGAAGAAAAACCTCGTGAACTTTTTTGATAGCTTAACCTCTATCATGCAGATGTACATATTTTTTCTATTAGGATTGTTAGCCTATCCATCTAAGATGTTACCAATCATTCCAAAAGCTTTGATAATCATGCTCTTCTTGACGTTCATCGCTAGACCGTTGGTAGTTACACTGTTCTTGAAACCGTTCAAATGTTCCTTTAAACAGATAGGCGTGATATCATGGGCAGGATTACGTGGTGCCTCCTCGATAGTATTTTCGATTACCGCAACAGTAAACGCTACAAATCTTGATAATGATATATTTCATATAGTATTCTTTATCGTGTTGATATCCATATCATTGCAAGGTGGTCTGTTGCCACTGATTTCTCAAAAACTTGACATGATTGACGAACACTCCGATGTTAGAAAAACGTTCACTGACTATCAAGAAGAGAACGACGTTCAATTCATTAGGATTAAAGTTCATGAGAATGATTCATGGTGTAATACTCCGTTAAAGGACTTATCATTACCTACACAGATGTTGGTCGTAACTATAGAACGTCTAGGGAAGATGATAGTTCCAAACGGTAGCACAGTCATTGAACCTAATGATGTTATCATCTTGACAGCACCATCATTTAAGGATACTAAAAACATGAAGATGTCAGAAATAGAAGTTTCCACGGAAAGCGACTGCATAGACACTCCTGTTAGAGATTTACCTCTTCCCGAAAGCACTCTAATCGTGATGATTAGGCGTAATGGTAAGGTTATCGTGCCTAATGGTAACACCGTGGTTCTTCTCGGGGATGTTCTCGTTTTAGAAAACGTTGAGGCATTAGTTTAATACTATAATATAGTATAGCAGAATCATACCCATATTGTTCCTGAATTTGTCGAGTTGTCATTGTGTTTACAAAATTTCATCGTGTTAATATACAGTTAATAAAATTGTAACATTAATGTAACAATTTTATAGTTGATTTATCAAAATTTTTGTGGTATGATAGTAATGTATGGTGTGGATAGAAAAAAATCCAAGGTTAAGAGTGTATAATATTTGAGTCTCTTTGAAATAATAGTATTAAAGCCGAGCTTTAGGCAAAATTCAGAGAGGAAGTTTTTAATATGAGAAAGTTTCTATCCATAATGCTTATGGGATTGTTGGTAACAGTCTCACTTACCGCCTGTGGCAACGATAACTCCACCACCAAAGACGACAACACTACGACTACTACCACAACTACTACAACCACGATAGTCACCACTACAGTTACAGAGATTGAAGAATCCGAAACGAACATTAATAATGATAATGATATTGATGATTCAAATACTAATACTGATGATGATGGTCTAGTGGATGATATCGGAGACGGTGTAGGGGACATAGTAGGAGATGTCGGTTCAGGTGTTGGCGATGTCTTGGACGACGTAGGCGAGGGTGCTGAAACCATCTTGGATGATGTAGGCACGGTAGCATCTGAGGTTTTAGATTAGATTTTTTAGTGTACGGAATAGCTTTGAGTGTTCCATAGTTCGTGGGGGGAATTTATGAAGAAGTTAATCATAGGTTTGTGTTTGTGTGCCTTGACTTTAGTGGGTTGCAGTAATGATGGCAATTCAAGTACAGATATGAGTTCAACAGAGACCACTCAAACTGTGGAAACTACCGTAAACCTCGAAAATGTCGTGGAGGCTATAACTTCACAAGTTGAATGGGCTAGTCTCACAACGATTGACGATTCCGAGCTTATTAGCGAGTTTTTTAAGTTGGATTCCGACAACCCAAACTATGAGCAACTCTTAGTGAAACAGTGTCCCATGAGTGCCGTAATCGCTGAGATTATACTAATTCAAGCGGACGACGTGGACTCCGCTATGGACGACCTACAGGCTAGAAAACAGAAACTTATCGATACAGATGCTTACTATCCTGAACACAAGCTCATTGCTGAAGATAGTATCATCGGGTACTATGGTGATGTGGTCTATTTTTTAGCAGGTGAGAACGCTCAGGATAGCGAAAAGGTTCTTATAGAGTATTTGGGGTCATTGTAGTTCGGAAAAGTTTTCCGAAACGTTAATTTTAGAATATATCATTTTCCCGCTTTTCAAAAAAAAGGAGTATCTTTCAACTGTGGTTGAGATACTCCTTTTTTAACGTCCACGAAAAATCACATATCTGTGAGATTTGAAAATCCCATGTAGGGAACGGGCTGTGACCGTTCCTTGAATTTGCCGAAGGCAAATCATATTGATATTTTGTGAATTTATTTAATAAAAATCAATCAAGCTCCGCTTGATTCTAAGGAACGGTCAAAGCCCGTTCCCTACAATACAATTTAATTAACGCTTGTTTTCTACCTTGACCGCATCAAACTCTTGAGTGATTTCTTGACTAGGTTTTTCGGTAATTAGTGATACTAAAACTATCGCAATAGTGGCTAGTACGAACGCAGGTAGAAGTTCATAGATTCCGAACACGCCACCCATAGGCTTTAAGATAAACTTCCATACGAAGACCATCACGCCACCGACTACCATACCACTGATAGCTCCATACTTGTTAGAACGTCTCCAAAATAGTGCTGATAGCATTACAGGACCAAAAGTAGCTCCGAAACCTGCCCATGCAAAGGATACTATCTGGAATACTGAGCTATCTGGATTCCATGCTATGATTATCGATAGTATAGAGATTACTATCAAGACTAACCTAGCTATCATCATAGAAGACTTTTCGGAGAGCTTGACCTTAAACAATCCTTTGATTATATTTTCGGACATACTTGAAGATGCTACTAAAAGTTGTGAATCCGAGGTTGACATGGTACAGGCTAATATACCAGCAAAGATTAATCCAGCTAATAGTGCGAATATTGCACTGTGTTCACTCATTAGAGTGGCTATCTTGATTACTACCGTTTCGGATTCGGAACTGCCTACTAAAGTAACTATGTTACCATTTGCAGATAGTGCATTACCTATTAAACCTATGAATATCGCTATACCCATAGAGATTACTACCCATATTGATGCTATCCTACGTGAGATTTTAATCTTATCCTTATCACCGATAGCCATAAATCTTAATAGTATGTGAGGCATACCGAAGTATCCAAGACCCCAAGCCAATGTGGATATTATGGTTAAGAATCCATAAGGAGAGCTGTCACCAGTTTCAGCATCGTGTAGCTGTGTGAAAGATAGGTAACCACTTAGATTTCTAGCGTTATCCATTACGGCATCCAAGCCACCTGCGGTGCTTACACCGAATACCACCAATATCACTAATGCGATGGTCATGGTAATACTTTGGATTAAGTCTGTAGTACTAGCGGCTAAAAATCCACCGATACTAGTGTACGCTATGATGATTACAGCACTCAAAATCATAGCCACATGATAGTTCAATCCAAATAGTGAATTAAATAGTTTACCACAAGCGGAAAATCCTGAAGCGGTATAAGGTACGAAGAATATCAAAATTATCAATGCGGATATTCCCATTAATAGATGTTTGTCATCTCTGTAGCGGTTTGAAAAAAAGTCAGGGATGGTTATGGCGTTACACTTTTGAGAGTATGTACGTAACCTTTTAGCAACTATCAACCAGTTGACATAAGTACCCAAAGCCAAACCTATAGCAGTCCAACCGGAATCGGCGACACCACTTAGATAAGCGACTCCAGGGAGTCCCATCAAGAGCCAACTACTCATATCGGAGGCCTCGGCACTCATAGCAGTGACTAGAGGGCCAAGTTTTCTACCTCCCAAGTAGAAGTCGTCAACGTCGTTATTCTTTTTTGAACATTTGATACCTACAAAAACCATCATTACTAGATATGCAACTATTGTGATTAGTATGCAAACTACGTTAGATGTCATCAAAAAAACCCCTTTCTAAAAATTAAAAGATACAACACTATTATAACATATAATCTTGAACTAGGTCAAGTAAAACGTGAATTTGTAGGATTTTAAATAATTTTTGGTATCGTTCCGCACGAAAAACCTCTGTAGGGAACGGGCTGTGACCGTTCCTTGAATTTGCCGAAGGCAAATCATGTTGGTATGTTTGTGTTTTTTTAAATCAAAAAAATTATCAATCACACTACGTGTGATTCTGAGGAACGGTCACAGCCCGTTCCCTACAAACGATTTTTTACATCTATAAAGATGTTTCGCAACTTTGCATATTTACACACTTTTGATTTTATGATATAATTATGTAGGGAATGTCGTTAAGGCGTTCCGAAGTATATCGAACTTGTGTAAAAAGAAAGGAAATGATAGAGACGTATGTCAACTGAAAATATTAGAAATTTTTGTATCATAGCACACATAGACCACGGTAAGTCCACACTTGCCGATAGAATCTTAGAGAAGACTAAGACCGTAGCACAACGTGATATGCAAGAGCAACTTCTCGACAATATGGACTTGGAACGTGAAAGAGGTATCACAATTAAGGCTCGTGCAGTAAGGTTGCTATACACCGCTAACGATGGTCAAGAGTACATCTTCAACTTGATAGACACCCCTGGACACGTAGACTTTAACTATGAAGTTTCACGTTCTCTAGTAGCTTGTGAGGGTGCAATCTTAGTGGTGGATGCATCACAAGGTATAGAGGCTCAAACACTAGCTAATACGTACTTAGCCATCGAAAACGACCTAGAACTACTACCAGTAGTAAATAAGATAGACTTACCATCCGCTAACCCTGAAAAGGTCTGTGAAGAGATTGAGGATGTAATAGGTATCCCAGCTTTGGATGCTCCTAGAATTTCCGCAAAGGTTGGGTTAAACATCGAAGAAGTTTTGGAGCGTATCGTCACGGATATTCCTTGCCCAAAGGGTGACAACGATGCACCATTACAAGCGTTAATCTTCGATAGTTACTATGATAGTTATAAAGGTGTAATCATCTACGTTAGGATTAAGCAAGGTAACGTCAAGGTAGGCGATACTATAAGGCTCATGGCTACGGGTGCGGAGTTCACAGTCGTAGAGGCTGGTTATATGACTGCAGACCAACACATCAACGTAGGTAAACTAGAGGTCGGTGAAGTTGGATATATATCCGCATCCATTAAGAGTATCGGAGATACTCGTGTTGGTGATACCGTAACCAACGCCGAAAATCCTTGTGAAGAGGCACTTCCAGGTTACAGAAAAGTCAATCCTATGGTGTATTCGGGTATATATCCAGTGGATGGTGCTAAGTATGGCGACCTCCGTGACGCTCTTGAAAAGTTACAACTCAACGATGCCTCACTATCTTTTGAGCCTGAAACTTCTATAGCTTTAGGATTCGGTTTCCGTTGTGGATTTTTGGGACTACTCCACATGGAGATAATTCAAGAACGTTTGGAACGTGAATACAATCTAGATTTGATTACTACTGCACCATCTGTAGTATTTAAAGTAAATCTAACTAATGGCGAGACTATCTACATTGATAACCCTACAAACTATCCAGACCCTGCGTTAATCGCCAGTGCTGAAGAACCTATGGTGAATGCTAACATTCTAGTACCATCCGAGTTTGTGGGCAATATCATGGACTTGTGTCAAGATAGGCGTGGAACGTTTAAAGATATGAAGTATCTTGATGAGACTAGGGTCGAAATGCACTACGAACTCCCACTCTGTGAGATAGTTTACGACTTCTTTGATGCTTTGAAGTCACGTACTAAGGGTTATGCCTCTTTTGATTATGAAATCTCTGAGTATAAGCCATCTAAGTTGGTCAAGTTGGATATTCTCCTAAATGGCGACGTAGTGGATGCATTGTCGTTCATAGTCCATGTAGATAAGGCATACTCTCGTGGTAGGAAGATTGCCGAAAAACTAAAAGATAACATTCCAAGACAGTTGTTTGAAGTACCTATTCAAGCTAGTATAGGTGGAAAAGTTATCGCAAGGGAGACCGTCAAGGCTATGCGTAAGGACGTTTTGGCTAAGTGTTACGGCGGTGATATCACACGTAAGAAGAAACTTCTCGAAAAACAGAAAGAGGGCAAAAAGCGTATGCGTTCAGTAGGTACGGTGCAAATCAGCCAAGAGGCGTTTATGTCTGTGCTAAAACTGGATGATTAACACAAATTCGATAATTGAATT
>CAZWRW010000080.1:0-7117 GCA_964636465.1 uncultured Ruminococcus sp.
TAATTAAATTGCAAATTACTTGCAACAGTCTTGACTAATATATAATTTTGTGATAGAATGTATAGTAGAAATGGTATTCAATCAATCATTTGGATTGACTAGTTAAACTATAACTATTTAAAATTTTAAAATTTTTGCTTTACGCAGATGGGAGTTTTTTAAAATGAAGACTATTGGTATCCTTACAAGTGGCGGAGATGCCCCTGGTATGAATGCAGCCGTTAGAGCTGTCGCTCGTACTGCTATGAACAGAGGCATGGAAGTTTACGGTGTTAGACGTGGATATAACGGTTTAATCAGTGGAGACGTATTTAAGATGGAGAAGAGGAGTGTATCTGGTATCATCCAACGTGGCGGTACTTGCATATACACTGCTAGATGTCCTGAGTTTAGATATGAAGAAGGTCTACAAAAGGCTAAGGCTAAGTGTGAAGAGCTAGGTCTTGAAGGTATCGTAGTAATCGGTGGAGACGGTTCTTTCCGTGGTGCTGCTGACCTTTCCGCTAGAGGAATCCTATGTGTAGGTCTACCTGGTACTATCGACAACGACATCGCTTGTACTGAATACACTATCGGTTATGACACTGCTATGAACACTGCTCGTGAGATGATAGACAAGATTACTGATACTGCACAGTCACATGACCGTTGTTCAGTAGTTGAAGTTATGGGTAGAGGTGCAGGATATATCGCACTTAACACAGCAATTTCCTGTGGAGCTACAGCTTGTTTAGTACCTGAAGTTCCTTACAACCTTGATGACGTTGCTAAGAAGATGATGCAATCCAAGGCTTTAGGAAAGACTCACTTTGTAATCGTAACCTCTGAGGGCATTAAGGAGAGTGCAGACAGCATCGCTAACCAGATTCAAGAGAAGACTGGTATTGAAGCTCGTGCTACAGTACTCGGACACGTACAACGTGGTGGTTCTCCAACAGTTCAAGATAGAGTTATCGCTTCACAGATGGGTCACTATGCAGTAGACCTACTAGAGCAAGGTATCGGAAATAGGGTTGTAGGTATGCAAAACAACAAGATTGTTGACTTCGACATCCAAGAGGCTCTACATATGGAAAAGGCTTTCCCTATAGACCTATACAACATGGCTAATGAGATTTCTATCTAACATCAAGCTAAATGGTGTTTTATGTGTAACAAAAGTGAGTGGTTAATACCGCTCACTTTTTATTTATTTATCGATATAATCCCATACAGACGATATACACATCATTCAGTAGTAGGCGTAGATTTCAACAGTATTAAACTCATACATAGTAGACAGACCGTAGGTACTATTGAAGTTTCATGAGTGAGTCGTGTTGTGTATAGTGTGGATATAGCCATCAATTCGCCATTGAGGAACACTCTACACAGAAGGCTACACACTCCAAAAGATATCCCTCCCGATACCATTCGGCACACTAGAAACTTCTTAAAGTTGAAACTCTCTCCGGCGATACTAACCACCTGCATGATGACACACACACCACCAAATGAAAATAACAGTGCTAAACTCGGAATGTAGTACTTTCCTAAACCCATAACTTGTGATGTCTTACTGATTTCTAATAGACTATTAAGAATCGTGTGAGCTGAAATCTCGGTGACGTTTAGAAGTTTTGCAATCCCTATGGAGAGCCATTCACTGACTTTAAGGCTATCTAGTATGGTTATGAATATCCCAAAAGATGTGACCATCAAACACACGTTGATGAGTACTCTAAACGCTGAATTTATGCTATCTATTATGTATTCGCCACATAGTTTGATTCTTACGTTATCACATGGCGGAATAGTGTTGATATCGTTCCGTAAACGGAAGTTTAAGATTGTGGCGAGTATCAAGTTTGAAATCACTGTAGAAGTGTAGACTATCAAGGCTATTTTCAAACTTAGTGTGCTGTCAAATGCCGTGCTGATAGTCCCCATTATGAACGCTATCCCACTTGAATAGCAGTAACAATACATATTTTCAGCTGTGGAGGAATCTATGGCGTGATTGCGTTCCAACGTTGAAACCATCTTAGCCCCCACTGGATACCCTGATATCAAACTTACTAACAGTATGGCAAAGAGTTGTCCGTCCAAGTGGAATACACGTCTAGTTATTGGTGAGAATATTCTGCCTAATGCCATATGTGAGTTACTCTTCACGAACAGTTCAGAGGTTATCATCAAAGCGTACATGGATGGCACTATAGAAGTCAAACATACTTCTATGCTGTTTCGTATTGAGGAGCTTATATCGTTTGCCAGTGTGACTACTATGCACATTAACAAGACCATTCCGCTGGGTATTAGATACTTCCTTAAACTCATAACGTCACCACCTTAACGATTATTAGATAATTATTATTAATATTATTATGCTGAATCTTTAAGTTTAATACATCCACATGAATTTTGACAATTAATAAAATCCATCAAACGTGAATATAATCTAATTAGGTGATAGTCATGTTACTAAAAAACATATACGATAAGAGCAGAAAACTCATGTACTTAAACACAGCCATCCACATCACAGATGACACTACCATGTTGGTTGAAAATTGTAACAAAATCTTAGAGTACAGTGACATATATGTAGGTCTAAAGTGTGGAAGTTTAAAGGTGTTCATATGGGGCAGAGGTCTCCAAATTGACGACTTCGACACCGACAGCATAAGAATTAATGGTAAGATACAATCTATAGAATTTTCCATATAATATTTTCTGTGAGGATTTTATGTTTAATAAGTTCAACAGTGTTAGCAAGTTCACCGCTGAGGGCGTACGCATAATGGAGTTCATGAACGATTTACGTCAAAGTGATGTGGTGTGTACTTGGTTAGGTTCAAAGAATGGGATATACTTCGGAAAAGTTTACACTAAAGATATGAAAACACTTCACACTATGGCAAATAGTCTAAACGTAACCATAGAGGAGAAGACTAAACACGGACTTTTAAACGTGTTCAAGCGATATCGTAAGCGGTATGGAATCTTGATAGGTATAGTAGTATGTTTGGTGTTATGGTTCATATTTTCGACTACCATAGTAACTATAGAAATCAAAGGTAACCAAACCGTCAGCGATGATGCTATACTGTCCACATTGGAGAGTGTAGGAATCAAGAGGGGTGCATACTTGCCTAACCTAAATCTAAAAGATGGCGAATATCGTCTGCGGTTACAGAATGAAAACATTGCATGGTGTTCGATACGTAATAACTTTGGTAGAGTACTCGTCCGTATAGATGAAACCGTCTCCCCTCCTGAAATGTTACACGATAACACTCCATGCAACTTAGTAGCCAAAACTGGAGCGACTATAGTATCTTTTAGTGTGCTGAACGGTCAACTGATGACTCCTATAGGCAACGGTGTAGCTCAAGGTGAAGTGTTAATCAGTGGGGTATCCAAGAACGATAAGGGACTAGTTCGGTATGTTCATGCTATGGGTAGTGTTATCGGGGAGTATGAAGAGAGTATCACGCTAAGTCAAGCCTTAACCGAAAACATCACCACCACCGGAGATGTTACCACATACGAAGATTTAGAAATCCTTGGGTTGAAGATACCTCTATACGTAGGCAAAAAAGATACTCTAAACTGTCGCACTGATAGTCAAGTTCAATACTTTAAACTCTTTGGAAACAACATTCCAATAGGCATAGTAACTACCCAAAGCACTCACTATAGCACGATTATAAAAAACTATTCCGTGGACGATGCTAAACAGGAGTTAAACTCTCGGCGTGAAACTTTTGAACAGAACTTCCTAAACAGTGTGGAAATCGTCAACGTTGAAGAAAACTACACCATCACGGATGAAAGTGTCACATTGAGTTTAAACTATACTTTGCGTGGTAACATCTGCGAAGAACAGACTATATTTATAAACTAATTGATTCTACGGAACGCAAATCAAAATTATAATCAAAAAATTATCGGAACGCCTTGCAACGTTCCGATGTTTTAATATATATATATAATCTATATCCTATTCAAAAAGCACATCTTTTTTGGAGAGTAGCTCATCGTTGGATAGAACGTCCTGTTCAAACTTTTCAAAGCCAAGCCTATCGATAGCCATGCCCAAACGCTCCTTTGGATTAGCGTTCAACTTGAACCAAACCATGGTCTTCTCTAGGATTGGAGCAATCTCCTCTTCGGTGACTAGCTTGGAAAGTGCAGAACCCATCCTCCACTTTTTGCCCCAAGTACCGCCTACGTATATTTGATATACCACATTGTTATGTGGCTTAACAGCCTTGAACGGACACTTATTTTCAGTACATACACCGCAAGTCTTACAGATATCCTTATCGATAGACATCTTACCATCCACGATACTTACCGCCTTGGATGGGCATGACTTCTCTACCATACAAACTTTACAACCTCTGCAATCTTCTGGATTGTAATCAGGTACTCTGTGACCCTCTATGCCGAAATCGTTAAGAGCAGGTTTAACACAGCTGTTAGGGCATCCACCTACGGCAATCTTGAACTTGTGTGGTAACTTGATACCTCTAAAACCTACATAGTAATCTTCATGTAGCTTGGTGGCTAATGCGTGAGTATCGTAATTACCATAGATACAAGTCGTACCTTTACATGAAACTACTGGTCTAATCTTGTTGCCAGTACCACCGAATGATAAGCCTTTACTCTCAGCGTAGTCTATAGCACTTTGAATGTTCTCATAAGGTATACCTTGAACTTCTAAAGTTAGTCTAGTCGTTGCGATAACTTTACCATTACCGAACTTTTGTGCAATCTCCGAAACGGTAGATAAATCTTCAGCAGAGAACACTGTGCCTACTGGTAAGATTCTACCTGAAAAGTTTTCAGTTCCTCTATTGATTAGGAAACCTTTGCCTTTAACTTCGGCAATCTGTGATGGCGTTAATTTTGCCATTAAAATCCTTCTTTCTGTTTTGAAATCTAATATATTAACGCAATCTCGCAATATGTCGAATTGGCGTTAAATTTACAAGTTATCACGAGGTGCCAATCACCACGTCGTCCAATTTGGACAGTTTGGAAGAGTCCTCATCCGCTTGGATGATTAACAAGTTGTTTAAATAATCCACTTCGGTTTCGTCGGCTTTTATGGATAGGTCACTAGCATCAAACTCGAACGTTAGCTGTACACATACACGTTTAGAACCGTTCTTGTAGTTGTATCTAAATATCAACTGCTTGGTGCCGTCGAGCATATACTGACTTATGTAAGGTCTAAAACCTATGGTATTAATCAACTTTTCCTCCGATAGCCCCACCAAAGAATCTGTGTCTATGTGGTCGGAAACACTCACACCTAGAATGTTACTCTCTAAGGTTTCAAAGTTGTACACAGTATACTGTGTAGTAAGTTCCGATTTGTTAGTCTTAACGTAGACTATCCACTTAGGGAGCGTAGTACCCAAAATCTTTACTGTGGATGATGGCTCTATTACATAATCATACGACTGTAAGTTACATAGTAAATCACTTGAGGCACTTTGGAACAGTTTTAGTTTAGTGTTCTTTTCAACATCCGAAACAGACTTGTTTAGGTTGGCTCTCAAACGAGTCGCCACCCTAGTGACATTGTTCTTATTTAAGGATGAGTTCACCGATATGAACACTACTAACAATATTGACAACAACATGACCGCTATGGTCATCAATCCCCTTTTGGACATTCTAAGTCTTCTTTTAGACTTCTTCTTGCCCTTTGAACCTTTTTTAGTAACGTTCTTACCTTTAGTATGGTTATCTTTCATAGTGATTAAAGTTTAATTAGGTTCTTGTCAACCATCTCTTGGACGGCTAACAGGATACCAACCTTTCCACTAGTATATGTGATACCACCTTGTAACCATACTGCATAAGGTTCTCTGAGTGGTGCATCTGCTGAAAGCTCTATGGAAGCACCCATAGTGAAAGTACCCGCCGCCATGATAACCTTATCAGTATAGCCTGGCATATCCCAAGGTTCAGGGGATACGTAGCTATCTACAGGCGAACCTTTCTGTATACCTTGACAGAACGCTATCAACTTTTCAGCGTTGCCAAGTTTTATCGCTGTGATGATGTCTCCTCTAACTTCACCCTTTTTAGGGAAACATTCAAAACCTAATCGATTGAGTAGCTCACACGCAAATGCAGAAGTCTTAATCGCATTGGAAACCACATCAGGAGCTAAGAACAGTCCTAAGAACATTTCACGATTTTCATCTAGTGAGCAACCTACCTCTTTGCCCATGCCAACACAAGTTAGACGGTATGAACATAGTTCTACTAAGTCCCCTCTACCTGCGATATATCCGCCAGTCTTAGCGATACCACCACCAGCATTCTTAATCAATGAACCGATTATCAAATCAGCACCGACGTGTGTAGGCTCGTACTTCTCTACGAACTCACCGTAACAGTTGTCCACCATGATGACAGTCTCTGGGCTGACTTCTCTTATGACCTTTACAGCCTCCTCTATGTCATGGATAGTGAAAGCAGGTCTAAGTGAGTAACCTCTTGAACGTTGGATGTAAGCTACCTTACTACCTTTGACTTTTTCTCTAATAGTTTTTAAATCCATAGAGCCATCTGGTAGTAGGTCGACTTGGTCGTAAGTTACACCGTAATCCATGAGTGAGCCGTTACCTTGTTTTCCAGAGATACCTATAACCTCTTCTAAAGTATCGTAAGGCTTACCCGTGATAGCCAAAAGTCTATCGCCAGTACGTAGCACACCAAACAGAGCCACACTCAAAGCGTGTGTTCCTGATACGAAGTTATGTCTAACCAAAGCATCTTCAGCCTCAAATACGGTAGCATAGACTTTATCCAAAGTATCTCTACCGAGGTCGCCATAACCATAACCAGTAGTGCCATTTAAGCATTGAGCGTTTACCTTATTTTCAATAAACGCCGAAAGCACCTTAGCACCGTTATATTCAGCGATAGCGTCAGCCGTAGCCAAAGAGTCCTTGCAACTAGTTTCGCACTCCTCAGCCATTTTGAGTAACTTTTCATCTATATTAAAAAAATTACCATTCAACATCTTAACACTAACCTTTCTAAACAATTATACCATGCCGTCGCATGGTGTTTTAAAATTTGCCTTTGGCAAATCTGCGGAACG
>CAZWRW010000081.1:0-4085 GCA_964636465.1 uncultured Ruminococcus sp.
GACACGCATCAAAAGGTGTCACGGATAGCGTCTACACACATAAGGATTTGGAACAACTCAAAAAGGCAATAAATCTTATATAAACCATGCAATTTTAATTTAGTTATCATTCAACATCAGTTTGTGGGATGTCGTTGATACATTCAATCCTTTGACGAAGTTCTTGCATCTTAATATCAGTTTGGGCGATGACTTCCGCACACTGTTTGAGTTCGTTTGAAATATCCGCCGTGATGGATGATGTGGTCTTATACTTCAACTGATGTTCCACACTTGCCCAAAAGTCCATGGCGATAGTTCTAATTTGAATCTCTACAGGAACGTACTGTTTACCATTGGCTAAGTACACAGGCACTCTAATGCTCATATGGAAACTCCTATAACCCGATGGCTTGGGGTTACGTATGTAATCCTTAATGTTGATAAGTTGGTAATCATCATGCATGAGGATTAAATCCACTATGGTGTAAATGTCGTTGATGTAGTAGCACACTACCCTAATACCGGCTATATCCTTTAAGTAGATTTTGGCGTTCTCGATAGTCATGGCTACGCCTTTCTTCTGTAGTTTGCCAACTATGCTCTTTGGAGATTTTAACCTACTCTCAATGTTGTGTATTGGATTGCGTTGAAACTTCATTCTAAACTCCTCATCAAAGATGTTTAGTTGTGTCTTAACGTTTTTAATAGCCGAATCATAAAGGTGTTGTAACTGCATAAATGCGTTGAAATCGTCCTGTACTGCGACGGCATCTATTGAAACGATTTGGGTTTGTTTCTTCTCCTCTATGTGCATATTTGGGTCGTTTTGATTCTTCTCTACATTTGACATGGTGCAGACATCCTTTCTTTAATATGATAGTATTAGTTATTGTAACACACAATTGTGAAAATTTTATTAACATCTTGTATAAAAAAGTGAAACGTCCCATTTTGAGGACGTTCCGCTTTTTTTTTAGTTATATTATAATATTCGTTGGTGTCTTTTTATATATTGTGTGTAAAAACGCAAATTCGATAAACCAATTTTGCGTTATTCTAATCCATCAAAAGGCTTTTCAACTGGATGAGGTCTAAAGTATCGACTTGTGAATCACCGTTCAAATCGGCGTTGGTGCTGATGTCCGAACTTATACCTAACAGATACTTTTTCATGGTGATTACGTCAATAGAATCCACTGTGCCATCAACGTTGCAGTCTCCAATGAGTTGAGAATCTTCTGTTTTAGTTGCGTTAGCCAATAGATACACTAACGGAGAGTTCCAATAGATAGTAATCTCATTGGTGGAGTAGCTTTCTGCATTGTCAATCCAGCACTTTGCAGGTGCTTTGGATTTCAACAAGGCTTTGGCTGGACTATCCTCAAGGTTTTGATTGACACCTCCAACCAACATACCCTCAACGGCGTGTTCACTCTTCATGGATGGTCTATGGTGTGGAGTCTCAGGCGAAGCCGTACCGAAACCAGTCACAAAACACGTACCTACGGCATTTTTACCTAACAAGTAGTTTAACTGTTCATCTGCGTAGGTGGTTAGCGTTTCAGAATCGTTGCCACTGATGGTACTTGCAAAGTACAACTCATTACCAGAGTTTGCGATACTCATGTTACTACCCCAATTGAACTTCTTCAATGTGATACTATATGGACTACTCTTCGCTGTGCTTAAAGATACTGTAGCATTCGTAGTTACATACTTTTGAACCTTTTCAACTAGAGTTGAATCTTTCTTATCACTGTTGGCTGTTAGATACGCTATGTTACCATATGAGCCTACTGTACTCCAATCCATACCAGTGTATACCGACTTACTTACTAGAGTTTCAAAGTCTGTTAAGTACTTGTCATCGTTGGTAGCCTTGAACATTTGAGCTGTAGCCCAATAACGTTCATCCTTATCGGAAGTGTCGCCGTAGTCGCCTGTGGTGATATCTGATGGATTTTCATATATTAAGTTAGGATTCTCTTCTAAGAACTGATACGCTAACTTCGCACGTTCTAGACAGGTTTCCGCAAACTCTCTATCGATATCATAGTAATATTCGTATGCCATAGCCATGACCGCACAGAAATCCGCAGTTGCAGTGGTACTGATAGGTGTAACTATTAATTCATCCGTTTCGTACTGTGGCATAACATATGATGGAAAGTTCTCACAAGTGACTTTATGATACACTCCCCCACTAGATAGGTCTTGCATCTTTAAGAGCCACTCTAACTCATAACGAACTTCGTCAAGGATGTCAGCAGTACCGTTTCCACTCTCAGGGATTCCTAAGTCATCTGTGAAGATATCAGGGTTAGTATCATAAGCGAGGAGCAAGTCAGCGACCGCCTTAGCACCGGCTACTACGTAACGACCATAGTCACCAGCATCATGCCAACCGCCCGATACATCTATTTGAGTATCCGTGCCGTAGATGGTAGCCAATGTGTTATGACATTCTGGATGTCCTGCATTGTCATCTTCGACCGCAGTGCCACACCTTTGTAAGTAGAACATCTTGAGAGTGCTGTTTAATAAGTCATCATACACTGTGGAAGATATCTCAAATGGGTAAGATTGCCCTAGAGTTTCGGTTTCAATGTAGTATGTGCCATCTGTAGTGAGGGCGGAAAAGTCTCCATAGTAGTAGGTTTCGTCTCCGAGTGAACTGTACGTACCCTCCGAAATTTCACCAGTGTAAACTACTTCGCCAGTAGTGGAGTTTATTACGTTAAACGACGTATCTGTGAGGTCGTCACCCCTGAAGATTACTTGCTTATTAGCATCGTTGAGATATCCCACTTGATTAGTAAGTATAGGCTGTTCAGGCTCTTCAAACTGTGAGTAGTCTACTTGACTATCGTCCACAAGTTCGAGTTTTACGTTGTCTAAGTATATCGTGTGTGGGGAGTCGTCACCATCACCCTTTTGCTGACCACAGTTGAATACTAAACGTGAAAAGAAGTCCGTTTCGTAGTTCATAGTGAACGTGACATCTATAGTTTGAGTTTCGTTGGCGGTTAATGTGATACCCTCCCAATGATAAGCGGTATAAGTTCCGCCATTCTGTTGGAGCATACATTCCACATACCTATCCACATCCGAAGATATATCAAACTGTAGATGGTATTCACCATTTTCGTAAAGCGGTAGGATATCGTAGTATAGCTGTACGCCATAGTTTAGAGTTCCCACGCTATTGACGTTTAAAGCCAACTTGCCGTCCTCAGTTGTGAGTGTAGCATCGCCACCACTTGCAGTATACTTATACCAATCCGTTGTGGAAGTTTCAAAAGTTGAGTTACTTATCAAGTTTTCAACTTCGGCGGTTGCCCCCAACGGGATTAGGTTCGCACTAGCCAATAGTAAAGACGTTACTATCGCCATAACTTTGTTAATTTTCATAAGAATTTCCCTCCTGAAAAACCGTAGATTATAGTGCTATTATAACATTTTAAAACGTCAAAATCAATGATATATCGTGCTACTTTTATGATGTTTCACATATTAACCTAGTAAGTATATCGGTATAATGTGCATATTATGTCGAAAATATGGTCTTTTAAATACTATTTTTAGATGATTTTACACAAACATTTAAAAATCTATTGACAAATATAGATTAAAGATATATACTAGTATCATAGCCAAATGATATAATACCTATAGAAATAGTGGGCATTAAGGAAAATATAATATTGTAAGTATAGAAAAATGGTTGACTAAAAATATTAGAGACTGTTTCAGATTGATTTTTCGTTAATTTGGGATAGTCTCTGTTTTTTTATATATTTTACGCAATAACACAGTTAGCAGACAAGGGGGTTATCGTATGAGTAAAGATTTGAAAAACTCACAACCTAAGGGAAAAGAAGTCTACGAAATAGTGGATAAACTTCTAGAAAATATAAAGTATGGTTCTATAACTTTGGTTATCCAAGACGGAAAGATTATTCAAATAGAAAGTCAAGAAAAGATTAGACTAAAATAACGCCAGTTCGCAAAATTCAAAAAGCCACAGATACATAGCGTGTGATTTTTTTTAAAAAATTCTTAAAGGAGGCACTTGCATGACAAATACTAATATCAAACTTACG
>CAZWRW010000081.1:4185-7045 GCA_964636465.1 uncultured Ruminococcus sp.
TTAAAAAATTCTTAAAGGAGGCACTTGCATGACAAATACTAATATCAAACTTACGGTAAAAGATAGAATCGGGTTGGTGAGCGAAGTTATGAAAACTCTATCCGATTTGAACATCATGGTTTACAACCACAAGGCTGACGTATATCAAGACAACTGTAAACACATCCAAGTTGCCACCTTTAGGCTGACTTTGGAAAGTCTACCTCAGGATAGGTTGAACCTTCTACTTAAAAAGTTCAACAAGCTAAAGGGTACGCTCAGCGTGGATGTGCTTTGATAATTCAATTTGTGTTAATATATGCAAACGGCAGAGGAACGTCACTTGATGGCGTTCCTCCATTTTTCGGGACACTTAAATTGTTGACAAACTACAATTGGAGTGGTATACTATAACTAACGTCAGTTCAATATGCACAAATTTGGCTATATGTTGAAATTGTCGTTAAGAAAGGATTTGATAGTTATGCTTACTTTAGATAAAATCTACCATGCTAAATATGTCCTCGGTAGTGTAATTAGGCAGACAGACCTAATCAAAGCACCAAAGATTAACCCCGAATGTGACATATACTTAAAACCTGAAAATCTACAAGTTACTGGTTCGTTCAAGGTTAGAGGTGCTTGTTATAAGATTTCCCAACTCTCTGATGAGGAAAAGGCTCGTGGAGTAATCGCTTGTTCTGCTGGAAATCACGCTCAAGGTGTAGCTCTTTCGGCTACTAAGAACGGTATAAAGTCTCTAATATGCCTACCTGATGGCGCTCCAATATCCAAGGTTGAAGCTACAAAGGGTTACGGTGCTGAGGTCTGCTTAGTCGAGGGCGTATACGATGACGCTTATGCAAAGGCTCTCCAATTACGTGATGAGATGGGTTACACTTTTATACACCCATTCGATGACGACAACGTAATTGCTGGACAAGGTACTATAGGTATCGAAATTATCGAGGCATTACCAGATGTTCAAAATGTCATAGTGCCTATCGGTGGTGGCGGATTGATTTCAGGAGTTGCGTGTGCCATCAAGAGTCTAAACCCTAAGATTAAAGTATATGGTGTACAAGCTAGTGGTGCACCAAGTATGTTCAACTCTATCCGTGACCAAAAGATTGAAACTCTTTCGAGCGTTTCTACCATTGCTGATGGTATAGCAGTCAAAGAACCTGGTGAGAATACTTTTAAATACGTAAATCAATACGTTGATGATATCGTTACAGTAACTGACGACGAAATCTCTACAGCAATACTCACTTTGATAGAACAACAAAAGTTAATCTCTGAGGGTGCAGGAGCAGTTCCAGTGGCTAGTGCTTTGTTTAATAAGTTGCCTATCAAGGGTCAAAAGACTGTATGTCTAGTATCAGGTGGTAACATAGACGTTACTATACTATCTAGAGTTATCAAGAGAGGTCTAATGCGTTCGGGTAGAACTTGCTCGTTAAATATCGAACTTCTAGACAAACCTGGACAACTTAAAAAGGTTTCACAAATCATCGCAGATTTGGGCGGTAACGTAATATCCATACATCACGAAAGAGCTAATGAAGGTTCTGATATCAACGGATGTTACTTGAGAATCGTTCTTGAAACTAGAAACTATGACCACATCCAAGAGATTAGAACAGCCTTAATTAATCAAGGCTTACACCTCGTGGATTAATAATCAATACGTTAAAATTCGGAACGCCGTGAGCGACGTTCCGTACATATAATTTTAACGTGGATTCGATATAATACCATCGAATTAGCGTTAATTCAAAAATGAAAGGAAGTTTTATTATGGAAAAAATCTATACTAATCAAGCACCAGAGGCTATAGGCCCATACTCACAAGCTATCAAGAGCAACGGCTTAGTGTTCACATCAGGACAGATTGCAATCAACCCTGCCACTGGCAACGTTGAAAGCGATACTATCGAGGGTCAAACTGAACAGATTATGAAAAATCTAAACGCAGTACTAACTGAATCCGGTGCATCTTTTGATAGTGCCATCAAGACCGTGTGTTTCCTCGCTGATATGAACGACTTCGCTAAGTTCAACGAAATTTACGGAAAGTATTTCACTTCCAAACCTGCTAGAAGTTGTGTAGCTGTTAAAACTCTACCTAAGAACGTACTCGCTGAAGTAGAAGTAATCGCTGAAGTACTATAATATATGGGAAAGTCTAAAGACATCTATACAGACGTAACTAAGAACAAGAATACCAAAGCTAAAACTATCTTAGGTAGGATTTTCAGTAGAAAAGCCTTGGTAATCTTGTTGTTGTTACTGCAAATATTCTTATACGTGGCTATAATCGGTGAGTATTATATGCCACTATCTATTATATTCAAGGCGTTTTCGATATTTTTAGTAGTGTTCATCATAAATCAAAACTACAATTCAGCCTACAAGATTGCTTGGATTCTTTTAATAATAATCCTGCCCGTGTTTGGAAGCATAATCTTCGTGATGAGTAGGCTACAGTTCACTAGAAAATTTTTTAACCATGCAATAATAGAAAAGTTCGACGAAACTAAACCATTTTTAAAACAGTCTCCAAAAACCGTTGAGGAAATCCAACAGGATGATAAACACGTTGCAAATCTAGCTAGGTATGTACATGAGTATGCTGGATATCCTATACATGGCAACACCGAAACTACATACTTTCCTATAGGTGAAAAGTTCTTCGAGGATTTAAAGGTTGAACTCTCTAAAGCTGAACACTTTATATTCATGGAGTTTTTCATAATAGACCAAGGCAAAATGTGGGGTGAAATCTTAGATATCCTTTTAGAAAAGGTCAAACAGGGTGTGGACGTTCGTCTACTATATGATGGCATGGGCAGTGAGTTAATACTCCCCCATTCATATT
>CAZWRW010000082.1:0-6990 GCA_964636465.1 uncultured Ruminococcus sp.
GCTCCAACTACTACAACTACTGAGGCTCCAACTACTACAACTACCGAGGCTCCAACTACTACAACTACTGAGGCTCCAACTACTACAACTACTCAAGCTCCAACTACTACAACTACAGCTGCTCCAGTTGCAACAACTACTCAAGCTCCATCAACTGTAACTGGTACTGGTGCTGCAGGTGGCGACGTAGTCGTATCTGGTAGCCTAGGTGGCGACGCAAACGGCGAAGGCGGTGCCGGCGGTGAAGGCGGTTCTGCATCTAACGGCGACGCAAACGGCGGCGAAGGCGGTGCTGGTGGCTCTGCAAACGGCGAAGGCGGCGCAGGTGGCGACGCAACTGGTGAAGGCGGTGCCGGTGGTAACGCTGAAGCAGCTGGTGGCTCTGCATCTAACGGCGATGCAAACGGTGGTTCTGCATCTGGCGAAGGCGGTTCTGCAACTGGTGAAGGCGGTGCTGGTGGTTCTGCAACAGGCGAAGGCGGTGCCGGTGGTAACGCTGAAGCAGCTGGTGGCTCTGCATCTAACGGCGACGCAAACGGCGGTTCTGTATCCGGTGTTGAAGGCGGTTCAGTATCTGGCGTTGAAGGCGGTGCTGGTGGTTCTGCAACAGGCGAAGGCGGTGCCGGTGGTAACGCAACTAACGGCAACATCGACAATAGCAACGGTGGTATCTCCAACGTTGGTAACCCTGTAATCAACATCACTGTAAACGGTGGCGGTTCTTCCGAAACTGTAGGTGCCTCTGCAACTACTGTAGCTCCAACAGTAACTACTACTGCTACAACTACAACTTCTGCAAAGACTACAACTACAACTTCTAAGGCTACTACTACTACATCTGCTAAGGATACTGACTCACCAAAGACTGGCTCTACTGGCGTAGGTGCTACTCTAATGGCAATGGTAGCTGCTGCAGCTTCTGCATTCGCTCTAAAGAAGAAGAATGACTAATCATTCGGTATAATATACTGAATTAAATATAGTGCCTCCCAAACGGGAGGCATTTTTTTTATGTATTTGCGTACATCAGAGAGTAGACTCCCCAAAGCACAGCCAAGTGCAACGGGTAGAACAGATAGAAAAACCATTTCAGGTTGAGTTTGCCACGTTCGCCGTTGTACAGTGCGATGGGCAACACTGCCACTAAACTATACCATTGCACACCGTTGTTGATACTCAAACTTAACAGCAACAATCCCACCGTGAACAGTCCCAACTTGATGTGTCGTTTCTCGGAAAGGTAGGCAAACACTGGCACTAACACGCCAAAGTATCCGTAATCGAACTCGACCAGTGAACACGCTAACCACGCACCTACCAGTCCCAACAGGAACATCCACCAACGCTTTTTTGGTAAGAGTTTCACGTAATCCAATAGGTATATTAGCAGTATCGACACGGAAAACGTCATCAGGATGCACAGGTAAACGTAATCTTCTACCACGATATACACCGCACTACACACCACGCCAAGCACCAACATTTGCAGAAAGTACCGTCGGCGGTCGTGGGTGTACTTGCAACCCTCTGCGATTAAGTAAGCATATATTGGGAACGCCAGTCTCCCGACGATTCTAAAGGCGATAACATATGGAAAAAATATCATGCCCAAGTGGTCGATGAACATAGACACCATTGCCAAAACCTTTAGAGCGTTCCCATTTAACCCTAGTTTCAAGGGCAACATCTCCTCACTTTTGGAATTTATAGTTTAATTATACAGCATACGGTCAATAATTTCAATAACAGATTGAACCAACATATCCATTGTGCATATAACATAATATATTCCGTAATATTTATGATATTTCAGGCGTTTTTAACGAAAATGTAAAACAAGCTTGTCATCCCATGTAAAGGGTACTTGACATTCTTTCGGCAGTGTGGTATTATTATAAATGTAAAGCGGACTTTCCATTAACGCATACCAACATACGCAGAAAACGGAGGTCATAACTTTGAAAAATAGACTGGAGGAAATCCGTAAGAGTAAGGGTATTAAACAGGAGGAACTGGCAGATGCTTTGGAAGTCTCTAGGCAGACCATAGGTTCTCTTGAAAACGGAAGATATAACCCCTCGATTATATTAGCTTTTAAGATTGCTCGTTACTTCAAAATGAGCATTGAAGATATATTTATCTACGAGGAGTGAACTTACATTATGAACAAAATTGATGTTAGAAAAGTACAAAAGGTGCTATTTAAGTTAGGCACTCTAATCGAGTTGGTTACGGTGTTCATATATGCAATCTTTAGGAAAGATATAGTTGTCTTTGTAGGTTTCCCGATAGCCATCCTGTTGATGTTGCTGGGCAAAGTTCACAAAAAGACACTCCAAGAGAAAAAGCTTGAACAGATTGAACTCCATGACGAAAGAAACGTAGCCATTAGAGACAAGGCACAATCCAAGACGAATTTGGTTATGGTATACATTGGTTTAGGTATCATCATCGTGCTAACGCTGACCGGATACTACAAAGCTTCAATGTTCGTATCCATAGCGGTCATAGTGGATAACCTGTTGATAAGCTACTTCACTTCGTACTACAACAAGCGTTTCTAGACGCTCAAATAAGAAAATAATCTCCGAAAGGAACGTATATATGATAAATGAAATTATATTAGCAAAGTATGGGGAAATAGTCCTAAAGGGCAACAATAAGTCCTCATTTGAAAGGTTGCTAATACAGAACATAAAGAAAAAGTTAAAATCTCTAGGTGAGTGCAGTGTCAAGAGGATGCAATCTACAATCTACATCCTACCAAAAGACAACTCATCAGAAAATATAGATATCTACATGGAAAAGATGTTGCAAGTGTTTGGAATTTCTGCACTGTGTAGATGTGCCATCTGTGAAAAAGATTTCAACGACATAGTCAAGGTTGCTATTGAATACTTCCAAGATGTTTTGCCTTATGCGAAAACTTTTAAAGTCGCTTGTAAACGTGCTGATAAGCGTTTCCCAATGCAATCCCCTGAGGTTTGCATCGAGTTAGGACACGAACTCTTAGAGGCGTTCCCAAATTTGACTGTAGACGTTAAAAATCCTGAAGTTACCGTAACTGTGGAAATCCGAGATACTAACGCATACATTCATGCGGGTAACATCGAGGGTGCTGGAGGTCTTCCAGTGAGTAGTTCGGGTAGGGCATTGGCTCTGCTGTCGGGTGGTATAGATAGTCCAGTCGCTTGTTACATGATGGCTAAACGTGGTATTCAAGTATCAGCGATACACTATATAAGTCCGCCATACACTTCCGAGAGGGCTAGACTAAAGGTTGAAACTCTCTGTGAAAAGTTGACCGACTACTGTGGCACGATAGCGTTCTTCTGTGTGCCTTTTACTGAAATTCAAGAGGCTATCAAGGAACATTGTCCAGAGGCTTACTTCACATTGATTATGCGTAGGCTCATGATGGAGATTGCACAACGTATCGCTGAAAAACAGTTCTGTGATGCTTTAATCACGGGCGAAAGCGTTGGACAGGTTGCAAGTCAAACTTTGAAAGCCATCGCTTGTACTGATGCGGTTTGTAAGATTCCAGTGTTTAGACCAGTAATCGGTATGGACAAGGTGGAGATTATAAACATCGCTAGAAAGATAGATACTTTTGAAACTTCAACGTTGCCTTATGAGGATTGTTGCACGGTATTCACACCTAAACATCCGAGAACACAACCTACTTTGGATGAGGTTGAAAAGGCTCAAAACCATTTTGATTTTTCTGCACTTATAGACAAGGCTGTTGAAAATACCGTCTTGACTGTAAAGTATGCTAAGTAATATAACGCCAATTCAATTGGCGGATTGATTGATTTTTGATAATATCTTCCTTCAATAAATTTTTTCTTTCCCTGCGAAAGCAGGGTGACAATTATCAGAGTTTTCTCTGTTGATATATATTTTTAATTTACAATGTGTGACTCATAATTTTACTAACGTGGTGGTGTACAATGGATAATAGCATTTTAAAAATATCGTATTCTCCTATTAGCAATGTAGATGAAATTCCCATACTTGCTAGTAGGATGGTTTCACTATTAAAAGCAAGAAACTTGAGAATTTCTGTTGCAGAAAGTTGCACTGGTGGTATGATATCTCAAGCGATAACTTCTGTAATAGGGTCTTCTTCCGTGTATGAGTTCGGGGTTTGTACGTATTCCAATAGGATGAAGACGGAATTTTTAAGGGTCTCACCTGTGCTGTTGGACACCATGGGTGCTGTAAGTTATGAAACCGCTGAGGCTATGGTGAACGGTCTAAAGATACGTTCAGGGGCTGAAATGTGCGTGGCAGTCACAGGGTTGATAGACTACACTTCGGATACCTTGGGAACTCCCGTAGGTACAGTATATGTTGGGGTATCATTCCATGAACGTACGTTCGTTAGGTTGTTGAACCTCTGGAATAAAGGCTATGACAGAGATACTATCAGGCGTAAGACCACGGTATCTGTGTTTGAGATAGTCATATCCATACTTGAAAATATTAAGGATTTCACCGATAGGAGGATTTTTGCGTAATGGCTTCTACTAATGCTAAAAAGAAAAAAAAGAAGCGTAGTGCTTTTAGAGAACTTTTTCCTTGTCCAGAAGATGGATTCGCTGAAAGTTTAAGGAAGGTAATCTTCCTAGTTTCCGTGATAGTGTTCTGTGTATGTGCTTACTTGGTCTTTGATTATTTCTATCAAAACTACAAAAACAAGCAGATGTACGAGCAGATGTATCAAGGTTTGAACACATACATCGCTGACAATTCAACTACAGATGGTAACTCAACTGTTACTACTGCACCTCAATTAGAAGATGGTTATCTTCAAGCACCAGTCACCGAAGTGACTGTTGAAGACGGTGAAGAAAGAACAGTATACATCAATTCACAAGAGGCTGACTACTGGATTTCTAAAAACCCTGACTATGTGGGTTACATCTACATTGATGGCACTAACGTAAACTATCCGATAGTTCAAAAGACCACTGAAGAGTACAAAGAGTACTATTTAAAACATAACTTCTTAGGTCAAGAGGCTAAAGCGGGTTCAATATTCCTAGATTATAGGTGTGTCATGGGTGGCGAATATCAAAGTACTAACATGATAATCTACGGTCACAATATGCAGGATGAATCCATGTTCGGACAGCTTAAAAAGTACAGAGATGTCGATGGCTATTACAAGCAACATCCATTGATACAGGTTAGTAGTAGGTATGAAACTTCTCTATACAAGATTTTCGCAGTATTCCTCGAAGATGTCAGCGTTACCAATGACGAGCAGTTCCAATACTACAACATGATAAACTTCAATTCCGAAGAAGAGTTTTATGCATATGCTAACGGTTGTAAGCAACGTAGCATAATCTCAAACAGCGTTGATGTTACCTATGGTGATAAGTTAGTTACACTTTCCACTTGTTCATCGGCGTTCGGTAGCAGTGGCGATGGCAGACTTGTAATCGTTGGTAGACGTGTACGTTCCGGTGAGGACGCATACTCAGGCACAGAAGATGGTGCTTTTAACAGTGACCCATTGATGCCATCTATATGGTATAAGTTAAAGGGCGGTAGCTATAGCGGTGCTAATTTCGTACCTTTTAACTAATTGAAATTTGAAATTAGAAATTTGTAACTCTGTGGAACGGTCAAAGCCCGTTCCCTCAGTTTATGTTGACCTTGTTAATATTGTTTAGGAAGTGATTTTTTGAACATTAAACAGAAGATAATCATAAGTGTGGTTGCACTAATCGTGGTGGTGGTGGCATTGATTTGCGTCTTGGGCGTGACGACTTCAAAACAGGTCACAGAGTACATTCCCGATACTTCACCAAAAGTAAACTTAACTGTAGGAACATCATCCAGTGTGACTATAGGCGAAAGTGTCACTATCGGGGAGAGTGAGCAGACTACCACGACAACTACCACTACTACTACTACATCAGTTGCTACGACCACTACTCCAATCACCACGACGACTACAACTACTACCACAACTATAGACCAAACACCTAACTACGATGAGGACGATAATGACTATGTCGTAGACTACAATGAAGTAGAACGTGCATCTTTAAACAACAGCAACGCTTATGAAGACGTTTTATCAGACCCAGATATTAGAGGTTGGGTAAGCATACCTAACACTAACATAAACTATCCATTTACACAAGCTGATGACAATCAATACTATCTAACTCACGACATCTACGGAAGAGAAGATGGCTATGGTGCTATCTTTATGGACTGGAAAAACTCTTTTAATGAATACGGTCAACAGTCCGATTTATTGACACTTTACGGTCACAATATGGCTGACGGTTCGATGTTTTCAAACCTTAAAAAGTATCGTGATAACTACAGTTTCTACGATACTAACCCTATAGTTGAAATTTATAACTCATATTCCGTGGAGTATTACAAGATTTTTGCATTCTTAGTGGTAAACGGCAACGGCGGTTCTGATTTTGAATTTTGGAAGTACAACGACCTCTCCGACCCTGATGTGTTTAACTTCTATGTGGATACTTCTAGGAATAAGTCGTTAATCGATACGGCTGTGGATGTCCAGTACGGCGACAAGATTTTGGCGTTGGTTACTTGTAATTCGGGAAGCTCTTCAAATAACGATAGGTTCATGGTGGTAGCTAGAAAACTTCGTGACGGCGAGGAACTCTATGATGGTTGTTATCGTATCGGATAGGCTTTGATTTTTAATGTACATATTATATAAAAAATCGGTTAGGTTTTTCCTAACCGATTTTTTTATGTCTTATTGATAAAAGTTATCTATCTTTGTTATTTTTGAAAGTAGCCAATGCACCCACCAATGTCGCTAGGATTCCAGCCATAGCACCTGTTAAACCTCTATCGGAGGTTGATGGTGATGTGGTCGACTTGTTCGTAGTAGTGGACGCTGTGCCTGAGCTAGATGTACTCTTAGCTTTAGCGGTGCTACTACTGCTCTTGCTAGATGAGCTACTATTAGTGGATTTA
>CAZWRW010000083.1:0-6977 GCA_964636465.1 uncultured Ruminococcus sp.
ACTAATCGGTCGTACGTTTCTCCTAGAAGTTAGTTGGAGTAATCATTGATTGCTTGGCTTTTGCTGAATTTATTCAATTTTCAAGGTGTTCTGTAGTAAGAAACATCAAATATTGCAAAGTCGGTGTTAATAGTGCAGAGGAACCACCCGTTCCCATTCCGAACACGGAAGTTAAGCTCTGTAACGTTGAAAATACTTGGTTGGCGACGACCTGGGAAGATAAATCGATGCCGATACAAATTATGGACTACATTGTAAAATGTAGTCCTTTTTTGCAACCTGTGAATAATTTTCCGAAATGCACACATACTATTGATGATAAAAAGTGTAAAGGAGAATTTCTATGTCCAGTTCAAATGATACCATCGAGCTTTTAAAGCAGTGTAACTTCGGTGTAAAGATGGGCGTTTCGTCCATTGATGAGGTGCTTGATTACGTAAAAGATGACAAGTTGAAAGATATCTTAAACCGCTCTAAAAACAAGCATTCGGTGTTGGGAAATGAAACTCATACCATGTTGAACCAGTATCACGAGGAGTGCAAAGAGCCAAATCCTATGGCGAAAGCCATGTCTTGGATGAAGACCAACTTTAAGATTTCAAATAGTCACACCGATAGCACCATCGCAGATTTGATGGTTGACGGTTGCAACATGGGAACAAAGTCGTTGTACAAGTATCTAAACGAATATTCAAATGCCGAAGAGAACGCCAAAGACATCGCAAAAAGGTTGATAAACGTTGAAGAGAAGCTCATCGTGGATTTGCGAAGTTACCTATAGTTAGTTATCAAAACGTCCGCACGGACGTTTTTTTTAGTGTTGCAATATGAACTATTTTATGGTACAATTATATTTGAGCAGTATGTGGAACGTCATCAGCGTTCCGGATTTGACAAGGAGGATTTTTATGTTAAACGTAAAAGGCGTAATTTTTGACATGGACGGTCTAATGATAGATACCGAAAAATTTTTAATAAAGTTTTGGTGTCAAGCTTGTGAAGAGTTTGGTTACCATGCAACACCAAGTATGTTGTATCCTATGCGAAGTCTCTGTTCGCAGTACGCAGAACAGCGTTACAAGGCGGTTTTCGGACAGGATTTCGACGTTAAAAAAGTTCGTGCTAGACGTGTTGAACTCATGAACGAACACGTCGCAAAGTACGGCGTTGAAAAGAAAAAAGGTCTCGATGAGCTTTTGGATTTCTTAAAAGCCAACGGTATCAAGAGGGCGGTCGCTACGGCTACCGATTACCCTCGAACAGAACAGTATTTGAAAAGTATCGGGGTGTTTGAAAAGTTTGACAATATCGTGTGTGCGACTATGGTCAAAATCGGAAAGCCTGAGCCTTACGTGTATCTACAAGCTTGTGAAGAGGTCGGACTACAGCCTAACGAGTGCATCGCTTTGGAAGACAGTCCAAACGGAGTGCTTTCCGCATATAGAGCGGGTTGCAAACCCATCATGGTGCCTGACCTCACGCAACCCGATGACGACACCAAAGCTCTACTCTTTGACTGTGTGGAAAGCTTAGACAAAGTCATAGAAGTTATTTTGAAAGGGTAAATGTTTTATGAATCCAACCATTGAAAAGTTAAAAAACAACGTAGAAGAAGTAATCGTAGGTAAGAGTGAAGTAATCGACAAGGTGATAATCAGTCTGTTGTGTGGCGGTCACGTGCTAATACAAGACGTTCCCGGAGTCGGAAAGACCAAGTTAATCTCGGCACTCTCGAAAACTATGAACGGAAAGTTCAACAGAATACAACTAACCCCTGATATCATGCCATCCGACATAGTAGGATTTTCTATAGTAAACCAGACTACCATGGAGTTTGAATACAAAGAAGGCGTGGCTATGTGCAACTTCTTGTTAGCTGATGAAATCAACAGAGCATCCCCAAAAGCACAATCCAGTTTGCTTGAAGTCATGGAAGAACATCAAATAAGTTTGGATGGCAAAACTCATAAACTTTTAGAGCCGTTTATGGTATTGGCTACTCAAAATCCTATCGAAACTTATGGAACGTACCATCTACCTGAGGCTCAAATGGATAGGTTTTTCATTAGGATTAGTATGGGTTATCCAACACCACAGGAGGAAGTCCAAATTTTGAACCGTTCCATCAGTGAGGTTTCCAAGGATATTTCAGCAGTGGTTTCACTTGATGAGATTAACTCCATGAAACGTGAAGTCATAAAAGTTACAGTTTCCGAAAAGGTGAAAGAGTACATAGTCAACCTTGCAAACACCACTCGAAATGATGATGTGTTATCTTTAGGAGTAAGTCCAAGGGGTAGCATAGCTATGTTCAAGGGTTGTCAAGCTAGAGCGTATATGCTCGATAGAAACTACGTCACCCCTGATGATGTAAAGTATCTTGCTGAAAGTATCTTTGCACATAGGATAATATTTTCAGCTAAGGGCAAAACTGAATTTCAAGATACTTCTCAATATGTAGAAAATCTTCTAAATAGGGTACCCGTTCCAATGTAGTGAGGTATTCCAATGAAAGTTAAAAATATTGTAATACACATCTTAAAAAGTCTAAAGGTGTTGTTAGCCTATGCGGTTTGTGTATTGATAGGTTTAGCCTACACCCTCTATGTTGACGGCTCTTCAGGAGTGCTACTGTTATCTTTTATGTTTCTAATCCCTGTGATGTCTATAGTGTGTATGGTGGTATCTTCTAGGAATGTGGACGTAAAAGTAAAACTCTCAAACGATACTGTAAAGAAAAACTCTCCTGTAGATGTAACTCTCGAACTGACTAAAAGTAACGCCATGCCTGTGCCATTCTTGAACGTCACTTTGGGATACTCTCCACACGTAAATACAACCGTTAATGAAACGTATTCTAAAGAAAATTTTCCTAAGTTGAGGTTTTCCATGGCGTTTGAAAGGTCTCGTACGTATGACTACGCCTTAATCGCTAAGGTTTCAGGAAAGGGGAGCGTCTACGTTGAAGATGTCTATATCTATGACTATTTGGGACTGTTTAGGGTCAAGTTGAAAAGTATCGATAGTGTAGCGAACGTTTATGTCACTCCAGAGGTTAGAGATGTGAAATCTTCACAGGAGCTGTTCAACAGTATCTGCAACGATGTTGTAACCAACGATGAGGAAGAAGAATCCCATGAGGATGCAATTTCAGTGGGTTCAACGTTGGGATATCTTCACCGTGAGTATGTGATGGGGGATAGTCCAAGGCGTATCAACTGGAAACTCTCATGCAAGAAGGACAAACTCATGGTGCGTTTGGATGAGCCTTCCCCACAGACTAAACCGTGTTTCTTATTCGATATGGCTATGTCTCCCGAAAATCCCGATACTTTGAGCAACCTACTAAACTTTGAACATCTAGTTGAAAGCACTCTATCGTTGTTAGGAATGTGTGTAAGGTTCGGTATTGAGTGTGAGTGTATGCTCTGTAACTGTGGACAGTACATCAAACGTAGTGTGGTATCAGTGGATGATTTATACTCCCTTGCCGTGACCATATCTCACAGTGAATGGGATGGCTCTCACACCTTGCCCGTGGAAGTGGCTAATTTGAAAACCTCCGACAGTATGTACATACTTTGCACAGATTTATATGATACTGCTATCCAAACTCAAATAGCTAACTTGAAAGATAGAAACGTCAGTGTAAATGTTGTGCTATCTCCGCAGTATAAGGGGAAAGTTTCCGAAACGAACGTTTGGATAGTCGATAAAGATTTATCCATCACACAGAGCGGTTTTTAGGGGGGAACGTGATGTCAGACAAGCTTAAAAGTTTCAAGTTCGAGTTAGTGCCACTTGCCTTTGGAATCCTAATAGTACTAAGTTTCATGTACGAGTATGACGACAGTCTAATGTTTATCTTCTTGATAGTTTCCGCAGTGGTACAGAGTGCAATATATCTGTTCTATGATTACATATCCACAAAAGGAAAAGTATTGCAATACGTTTCCATTTTGGGGGCGTTCATTGTGATAGGTGTGGTGGGTTTGGCGTTGATATTCTCATCAGGTGGTATGTTGAACTTTATCGTATGGTTCATAAGTACTCAAGATGTAGTGGAGTATTCGTTGGGGAACATACTAATATTATTGTTTAGTTCTAATGTGTTTATCGGTTCGACGGTGTACTACTTCACGCAAGTGAGATACAGAATGTTCGTGACGTTCTTACTCATGTTGATACCGTTCTCAATATTCGCTAAAGAAAACACCGTCATGCCGATTAGATTTCTACTTCCTTTGATAGTCCTATACTTTGCAACTATGATATTCTGTGGACAAAATGTATTATATGACAATTCTAAAGTGATAACCGTTCGAGATAACTCCTATGTTAAATCTTTAGGAAGTTTCACTTTAACGTTCATGTTGGTAATATCATTGATTCCTAAGCCTCAGGTCACAAGCGACAGAGAAGTCTTTGAAAACTTAATCAATGCACAGGCATTGACGGATTTCTTACTCGCACAGTTGACAGGGTTCACAGATACTTCTAACGGTAGTGGGTTCAATATCAATTCTAGTAAGAAACTCTACACGGTGGAATGTTCCGAAACGTTGGCTATAAAGTCTAGAACGTTCAGTGAGTACGATTTCAATAAAGATGTTTGGTATCGAGTAGACGGTGTGCAATCCAAAGTTGATGGGGCTAATTTCGATACTAACCTATACTTTGATAATCAAGTTATGGATATCTTAAACTATGACAGGTACGGCACTCAATTGGATGACAATACTACCGAAACTTTCAAGGAAAAGTTGAATCCATCCGAACTTTTGAACGCTATAGTGTATGGTATAAATCAAAGTGAGGATTTCGCTAGTAAGTACGGTTTTGAAAACATTCCAACGAATATAACATTTAAAGATTGTACTAAGAGTGTCACGGTGAAATCGTTGGCGTTTGGAGCTAGTTTCGTTTTAAGTCCATCGAATACTTACAAGGTCACGGATGTCAAAAACGATAACAACATCCTTGCTATGACGTACAGCGGTATACTCTTACCAGTGACAGACGGTCAAGGACAGATAATCAGTAGCAAAGCTGAATATACTATGGATTACTATTCAAGTTCACTGTTGCAACAGAGTTATGCTCGTGAGATAGTCAATCAGTTGAGCTTTTCACAGTATGGCGACTTTTTAGAAGATTTATCACAGATTACTATGGATTCTGAGTTTCAAAGCGTAGTGGATGCGTACGTTCAAGACTATCAAAACACTTTGACCTATTCAAAACTTTTCGGAGAATGTGACAGTGAGAAAATATCTAAACTTGCTGAAAGTATCACAGAGGGTTGCACATCCGATTTGCAAAAGGCGGAAGCTTTAGAAAACTATTTCATATCCAATGGCTTTGAATATGACGCTTCATTTAAACGTAAGGATGGCGAAGGTATCGAAGAGTTTCTGTTCAACTACAAGAAGGGTGCTTGTTATGAGTACTCAACTTCAATGATTTTGATGGCTAGAGCTTTAGGTCTTCCTGCTAGGTATGAGGAGGGTTTCTTAGTCGATAACTCCGAGGGTGTGAAAACTCAAATAGATTTAACCTTTTCGAGTTCCCATGCGTTCCCTGAAGTGTACATCAGTGGCTTTGGATGGTGCTACTTTGAACCTACACAGAGCTATACTCTCACACAGTCCACCGAAAGAAAAGAGTTCTCACAGAATACTATACTAATTATCACATCCACGACGTTGTGCCTATTGGCTCTGTTAGGATATCTGTTCATGTGGCTAGTGTATCCGAAACTCTATGAGGCTCACTTTAGAAAAAAAGTCTTAAAGGTCGCCCCAAATGATGGACTGAATTTGATAGTCGTTAGGATTAGAAAACTCTGCAAGTTATCGGATTCTCAAACGTTAGAAGAGACTAGGGTATCAGTCTTTGAACTTTACCATGTGGATATTCAACACCTTGTGGACGTTGCCAACGTTACGTTCTATTCCGATGTGCCTTTGGATTCTAATACTATTAAAACCCTCCTTGATGAGTATATCTTACTTTATAATACCATCATAGAGGTGAACGAAGAGAATCGTAAACGTGCTAGAAAATCCAAATGCAAAAAGGCGGTTTGATAATTCAATTTGACGTTATAATAAAATAAAAAAGGGGAACGCCGTTTCGGTGTTCCCTGAAATTTTTGATATGTTACTCTAACTACTTAGCAGATGCAACTTTCTTGGATGTACTCTTTGTTACTTTCTTGATGGTCTCTGTTACCTTTTCCTTGATAGGCTCGATAGTAGTATCTTTTTTCTTCTCTTTTTTAGCCTTAGTAGCTGTAGCCTTTTGTTTCTCAGCCTTGTCTATGATGGACTTGACTTCAAGTGCTACTGTTACGTTACTAACATCGATTTGGTGTTCAAGATAAGCCTTTGTGGTATCTAGAGAACCGTCAATCATCTTGAATAGGTCTTCAGCGGACATGGTGAAGATTACGTCTCTGTCGTAGTACTCATAAGGTTGAACGTCTACCTTGCCATCCTTGATTTCTACGTAAAAAGCACCCTCGCCCTCACCAGTGATGTTAAACTGTATAGCTAGATGTTTCTTATAAAAGCTCACATCTGCGGAAGTAAACTCTTCTCTAACCTTTTCAACTATCTCTTCATACTTCATAATAAAAAAATCCTCCTAAACTTTATATCTACACTTCATGTAGCAAGTACAGTATAACATAGTTTTTCCAACGTGTCAAACGAATTTTGGTTAAAAAATTTTTTTTGTGAAAAATATCTAATTTAGATTAAATATTTTCAAGGTTTCAGTACAAAAAAATGGATGGTCAAAATATAAATTGTGAATATTTTGTGAACATTTCAAAATTCGCTTGACTTTTTTTTAGCTAAGTGGTATACTAGTAAAGTACTCAGTTGAAGGGTACAAAAAGACTTAATAGTATGTGTCTGTAGCTCAGCTGGATAGAGTGACTGGCTACGAACCAGTAGGTCGGGGGTTCGAGT
>CAZWRW010000084.1:0-6954 GCA_964636465.1 uncultured Ruminococcus sp.
TAGGAACGGTCACAGCCCGTTCCCTACATGGGATTTTCAAACCTCACAGATATGCAATACAACAGTGTGAAATTCCATCGGATTCACGTTAAATAAGCTTTTCCATTCTTAAAAATTTCCATAGAAGTCCCTAAGTAACCCATGCTTTTTTTATAAAGTTTGGGTTATTTAGTTGTGTTTTTCACTGGAAAATCTTGAAATTTGATGATAAATGTGGTATAATGGTAGTTATCATAATAATAACAGTAAAGGAGAGTGAAATTTATGTTAAACGTTCCGTCTAGAGAAGAACGTATTAGGGGGTATCTCCAACTGTGGAACGGCTGGACTTTGGATGAGTTGGTATACTCAAAGAATAATTCAGTGGTGTACAAGGTGCATAAAGAAGGCATATCAAAAAAGGTTTACGGTGCCTTAAAGATGGTCACCCTCACACTGGACGACTCCGAAAACGACAGCGACAAACACAAAAGTCTTAAACAACAGTTGGAACGCTCCAAACAAGAGATTGAACTAATCGGAAAGATTAAAGAACACAAAAATATCGTGATGTGTTACAACTACGACATTAAACCTATCAAGGATATCTCCAACAACATAGTTGGTTATGATATCCTAATGTGCATGGAATATCTAACTTGTTTCAACGATGTCATGAAACACAAGGAAAGTTTCACCGCTCAAGAGATAATCCAGTTTGCTATAGACGTTTGCAACGCATTGAAGTATCTTCATGATAACGATATTATCCATAGGGATATAAAACCGGCTAACATCTTCATGGATGAACACGGCAACTATAAGTTAGGTGACTTTGGCGTATCCAAACTTATGGATGGCTCCGGAATGGCTGAAACCGCTGTATGTACTAAACCTTATGGCGCTCCTGAGGTGTTCCAGTTCAAACCTTATACCATCCAAGCGGATATATATTCCCTTGGAATAGTCCTATACAGACTGGCTAACGATTACAAGTACCCATTTTCTAATGACGTATCTATGGTAGGTATAGAGACTTCTATTGCTAACAGATTGAAAGGTTTAAAGTTACCTACACCATCTTTGGATGCCCCTAAACTTAACAAGATAATCTTAAAGGCTTGTGCTTTTGAAACTAAAAATCGTTATGCCAACATCGATAGTATGTTGAAAGATTTAGAAGCTATCCAAAGCAACGACAAGGAAAGAGTACCCCTCAATGTGGATACTTCCACAGTAAATAAGGTCATAGAGAGTGAACCTAAAAACTTTACTACTAGACTTCTTAACAAGATTAAGAGTCTATCCAAACGCAAGGCTAATGATATTAAAGACGCTCCTACTATAACACAGGATTCTAACTTTAAAGAGTTCAGCATTGAACGTACTACTGAAATAATCATCGGTAGAGAACAGGCACTCGTAGAGTATAAGAGTGAAAAGAACGTATCTATCAAGTTTGATGGATGTGTCGGCAACATCTTAGATGAGGCTTTTTCACACTTTTTTGAGTTGGAACACCTATCTATTGAAGATGGTGCTTACAGTCTAGGTAACAAGTCTTTCTATGGATGTCACAACTTAAAGTATGTTAAACTTCCAAACAGTTTGGAGATTATCGGGGAAAGTGCCTTTAACGGCTGTTCAAATTTGGAGAGCATAGAGCTTTCCAAAGGGTTGAAAACCATCGGAGATAACGCATTCTATGGATGTTCAAAACTCGAACGTGTAGAGATTCCTAACGGTGTCACTAACATCGGGAAGTTTGCGTTTTTCCTATGTAGTAGGCTTAAAGAGGTAACAGTTCCTGAAAGTGTGGTAAACATCGGATTGTATGCTTTTCCAAAGGATAACTTTAGCAGTTTAGTTATCAAGTGTGGTGAGGGTACTGAAATGTATCGTTACTGTGTGGATAATCACATCAAATACAAACTCATTACTTGATTTTTTAATCCAACATCAATTTATTGAATTGATGTTAAAATTAAATTTTTCATAGAGGATATAAAAGAGGAGGAATTTTTTTGAAACGTGAAAACGGTCAAACTGAGCTATATACTAACACCAATACAAAGTCGGCAATGTTGGTAATCATACAGAATGGTAACATATCCTCAGTAAAGTTAGAGGGCAGTATGTTCATCGGTAGGAACGTTTCACAAAGCCGTGTCGATATACCTTTGAACTCTAGTATAGTTTCAAAAAAGCACGGTATGTTCATTTGGAACGAAAAAGAAAAGTGCTACTACTACGCTGATTTAAACAGCTTAAACGGCACGATACTCAACGGCGTACTACTGAAAAACAAAGACAAAAAAAGCAACTTCAATGCCTTTAAGTTGAACAACTTAGACGTCATTAGAATAGATATAAACAGTGTAAACAAGTCCCATCCTGAGGCGGTAACCATAATATTCAGTACTAGTTTTGATGTCTCTGATATATGGCAATCTGTAGAACTTACAGGTTCTACAAAGTTTAGTATAGGTAGAGACTCATCAAACGATATAGTCATAGATGATGTAACAATATCCAAGAAACACGCATACCTACAGTGGGAACAGAATGATTGGTACATCTATGACAACAAAAGCTCCAACGGAGTGTTCATAAATACCGACCGCATAGAGGATAAACAAGCTATCAAAAACTATGATATCTTCAGGATTTCCGATACTATATTCTTGAACTGTAACGGCAAACTAGTATACAACGTCACTAAAAAGTACGGCGACGAAATCCATGTTGATATAGATAGCAAAGTCGTTCACAAAGAGGGTTCACTGATTAGCAACAAGAAACTACTCAGTGATATACACTTCACCATAGCTAATGGTGAATTTGTACTAATCTTAGGGGGTTCAGGAGCGGGTAAGACTACTCTAGTAAATGCCATCTTAGGAGTGGACAAAGCTAACGGAAAGATTATGCTAGGCAATCGAGACCTTTACAAAAATTTCGAGATGTTAAAACATAGGATAGGTTTCGTACCACAACATTCAGCATCGCACCTACGCATGAACGACTTCACTCAGAACGTAATAGAAGATTCAGCTAGGATTAAACTTCCGAGGGACGTTTCAGGCAAGGAACTCAAACAGAGAGTTGCAAACGTCATGGAAAGTCTAGGTTTGACTAAGTATAAACATCAAAAGATTTCCAAGCTCAGTGGCGGACAACAGAAGAGAGTAAGTGTCGCTGTAGAATGCATATCAAATCCGTACTTGTTCATACTGGACGAGCCTGACTCCGGTTTAGATGTGGTAACTGGTAGGGTTCTAATGGAGAGTTTGAGTCAACTTTCGCAAACCCACAAGACTGTTATGGTAATTTCACACTCATCCAATAACGCCCAAGATTTATTTACTAAAGTAGTCGTATTGGCTAAAAGCTCCGCTGACAACGCTGGACATCTAGCCTTTTACGGTTCGGTAAATGATGCTTGTGAGTTCTTTAAAGTGAAACATCTACAGGATATTATCAAGAGGATTAACCCCGTCGAAGAGGGTGGCGACGGTCTAGCTGACAGTTTCATTGAAAACTTCAATCGAAACAGACACCTCTATGAATGATAAAGTTTAACGCTATTTCGATAATATAATTTAATATATGGATATGTTAAAGGAGGATTTTCAATTATGAATGATAAAAGGGTTTCAAGAGTTGGACAAGTCGGAATATACTTGAAGAAAAACTTCCGACTGTTCTTTAATGAAAAAGGCTGGGGATTCGTAGTATTTGCGTTGATAATCTCACTTATAGTTTCATCAATAGTCGGTGATGATATGTTCGAGACGTACGACAGCACTAAGTCTGGATTCTTTACCATACTATCTGCGTGTATTTGGATAGGTATATTTAACTCTATTCAAAAGGTGTGCAAAGAGAGGGATATCATCAAACATGAACATCGTTCAGGTATGCATATAAGTTCGTACATAATTTCCCATGTGATACATCAAGGTATAATATGTTTTGCACAGAGTATCATAATGTTGATATGTTGTCTAATGTTCATCGACTTTAACGATACTGGTATAATATTTGGTAATCCTATAATAGAATACTTTATAACTATCTTCTTAGTAATTTTCAGTTCGGATGTTATGGGTTTAGCGGTATCTTCTATAGTTAAGACACCTAACACCGCTATGACTGTCATGCCGTTTATACTTATCATCCAGTTGATAATGTCGGGAGTACTTTTCGAGTTGGACGGCATAGCTAAAAAGATTGCTAACTTGACCATCAGTAAATGGGGCATGGAGGCTATGGGTAGTATCGGAAACCTTAACGATGACAGTCTACCATTAAAGATGAGTCTAGTATTTCCTAACGTAACTAGGCTTGAAGTCGAAGACGCTTACGACCCTACTACTGAACATCTTTTGAAAGTTTGGCTAGTGTTGTTACTGTTCATAGTGATATTTACTTTGATATCTATCATAGCTTTAGAGTTCGTAGACCATGATAAAAAGTAGGAGGTTTTAATTCAAAATGAAAAAGAGTAACGTAGTAATCAGTATAGTGTGTGGTGTACTTCTAGTGTTGATATTGGCTTTAGTACTATTCTTATACTTCCAAAGGAACGATACCACCAAACCTGAAACTACTATAAATAGTTTCGTATCCGCACTGAACGACGACAACATAAACGGTATGTTAGACTGTATAGAACCATCCGAGGCACAGACGATTAGGAATGGTATCAGCAAGTTAGAAAGCTACACAGGAAAGTCTTTTGATAAGTTGATAGAACTGTTGCCATTCATAAGTTTTGTATCCAGTACGGATTTGTTCCCCGAATACTCTGTAGAAATCCTATCCACACAGCTTAGCGATGACGGCACTACCGCCATCGTACAGATTACTGCCACCCCTATCGATACGGAAAGTTCTCAAAGTTTATCGTTCGATGTGAACTTGATTAAGATTCAAGACGTTTGGTACATAAGGTATGCAACGCCTATCACTGGTGGGGAAAGCTTGTAATTCGGAAAATTTCGGTTGAAAAGCACTCGTTAGTGTGATATAATATTCTTAATGACAACTATAACTATAAAAGAGGTGACTTTTTCGTGAACTTTTTAGTATCAGCGGTTTCGGACATAGGTATTAAAAGGAGCAACAATCAAGATAGCCTATCCGCTAAGATTGTAAACACTTCCAATGGGCAAGTGTTGTTTGCTATAATCTGTGATGGTATGGGCGGACTCTCAAAAGGAGAACTTGCAAGTGCTACTATCATTAGAGCATTCAACCACTGGTTTAACAACGATTTACCTAAACTTATCCACAAGAAAACTTCCAAGTTTGTTGATGAGCTTAAAACCGCTTGGGAAAACATAGTCTTTGAACAGAACGCCAAACTTAAAGAGTATGGCTCTCAAAATGAGTTACAATTGGGTAGTACTATCACGGCGTTGTTGTGTTTCGATGGACAGTACTATATAATACACGTCGGCGACACCAGAGCCTACATGATTACTAGTGATGGTATAGTACAGCTCACTAAAGACCAAACTCTACTACAGCGTGAAATAGATTCCGGTAACCTAACCGATGAAGAGATTGCTAACTATCCTAAGAAGAACGTTCTACTACAGTGTGTTGGCGTGGTTGATAACGTTACACCATACTTTTATACCGGTGAGATTACTGAAAATGTTTCATTCTTGTTATGTTCCGATGGTTTTAGGCATGAAATCTCCATTGAAGAAATATCCGAGAAGTTGAAGTATGAAAATCTCACTGATGAGATTGCTATGAACCGTCAACTTTTAGACCTCACAGACCTAAACAAAGAACGACTTGAAAAGGATAACATATCCTCAATAGTGGTGAAAGTTTCTATATAGACGACTATTTTTTTACGTTAATTCGATAAAATCAAATTGCGAAACATCGTGTGATTGATTTTTTATTAACGTGAACATAAAAGATTGGAGTTGAAACATTATGTTACAGATGGGTCAAATCGTTAGCAACACCTATAAGATGCTCTCCATTGAGAAGAGTACCAACAACTATATACTATACACCGCTGAAAACTTGAAAACCTCCTCAAAGTGCAACGTTAGACAGATATACTCTAATGACTTTGAGTTCTACAAGCAAAGCTACGACACTCTAAGGAACGTATCCCATGACAACTTACAGAAAGTACTCGACTTTTTCATAACTGAAGAGTGCATATTCTTAGTGCAAGAACATATAGACGGCAAGTACATCAGAGACGTTTTACAAGAAAAGGCTGACGACCACGAAAGCTTATCCATGAACCTTATAATTAAATGGGCTTTGGAACTCGCAATGGCTATGGAACATCTTTATAACTTGAACATCCCGCAGGTGGATTACAATATAAATATGGAAAATATGCTCATAGATTCCGAAAATAACCTACACGTAGTAGATTTAGACCTCCAATTTGACGTTACTACTGAACGTGAAACCTCTATGCAGAAGAATATTCAACATATAGGTGAAGTTTTAAACACTATCATAAACAGTGGCGTTGAAGTGAAAGGTAATCTAAACGTAGCCAAGGAAATCCTTGAGAAGTTCCACAACGGCACGTATAAAGACTACCAGTCTATAATCAGTGACTTAAACACTTGTATTCTACAGTTACGGAAGAATAACAATCGTGCTTTAGTATCGACTGCCGTAATTATGGTGGTATTCTTTGCGGTAGCTCTCTATTTGATAGCTAAATCATTTTCCACCAACTTGATGTTGTTAGTGTTCGCTGTGGTGTTCATACTGATAGATATCATATTAGCATTGACACTGGATACTAGTCTACTACACTACAAAAACATCGAAAAGAAGACCACAAACAATTCTAAACAGTTCGACATAGTTAAGAGTATCACAATCATAAACACTGATGATACCATCTAAACTTATATTTGTGAGATTTGAAAATCCCATGTAGGGAACGGGCTGTGACCGTTCCTCAAATTTGCCGAA
>CAZWRW010000085.1:0-6920 GCA_964636465.1 uncultured Ruminococcus sp.
AATCTATTCAATAAAAAATCAATCAAGCTCCGCTTGATTCTAAGGAACGGTCACAGCCCGTTCCCTACATGGGATTTTCAAATCTCACAGATATGCAATATGACAGTATGAAATTCCATCGAACTCACGTTAATTATAGAATTTCTATTTCTGTTGCTGTAGGTATATCACCAATACAGATACGTCCGCTGGAGATACTCCACTAATCCTTGAGGCTTGTCCTATGTTGATAGGTCTAACCTTGCTTAACTTCTCTATAGCCTCCAAACGTAAACCCTTAATCTGTGAGTAGTCTATATCCTGTGGGAGTGGTTTGCTCTCTAGCTTACGCATCTGCTCGACCTGTGCCAACTGCTTACTGATATAACCGTCATACTCGATTTGTATTTCAGCTTGTTCCCAAACGTCTCTAGGTAGCTCAGGACGGCTCACATCGAACGGTTTTAGTTTCTCGTAGGATAGTTGCGGTCTACGGATTAGGTCAGCCATCTTGCTACCACCAGACATAGGAGCCGTTCCGTTTTCAATGAGGAACTCGTTTAACTCCTTGGATGGTGCTACGTTTAACTTCAATAGACGTTCCTTTTCAGCCTTGACCATGGCTAACTTCTCTTGAAGTTTATCGTAACGCTCCTTTGAGTTTAAACCTATCTTATAGCCTATAGGAATTAACCTCTCATCGGCGTTGTCTTGACGGAGTATCAATCTATATTCACTGCGTGAAGTCATCATACGATAAGGGTCTTGACAACCTTTAGTTACTAAGTCGTCTATCAACGTGCCTATGTACGAACTCGCCCTATCTAGAACTAACTGCTCCTTGCCCTGCACCCCTAGACTCGCATTGATTCCTGCAATCAATCCTTGACAACCTGCCTCTTCATAGCCTGAACTTCCATTGAACTGTCCTGCACCGTATAAGCCTTTAAGCTGTTTAAATTCCAACGTTGGAAGCATCTCTGTAGGGTCGCAACAGTCGTATTCTATGGCGTAGGCTGGTCGCATGATTTCTACGTTTTCAAGTCCCTTGATGGTTCTCAAGAATGCCAACTGTACATCTTCAGGGAGCGAGGACGACATACCTTGTAAGTAGTACTCATCCGTATCTAAGCCCATAGGCTCAATGAATAGTTGATGTCTAGGCTTATCACTGAAACGCACTACTTTATCCTCTATGGATGGGCAATACCTAGGGCCTACGCCCTCAATCTTTCCTGAATAGAGTGGTGAACGGTGTAGATTATCTAGTATAACCTTGTGAGTTTCCGCATTGGTGTAGGTTATATAGCATGAAACTTGATTCTTCAACTTGGATTGGTCGGTCTCAAATGAAAACGGAACTATATAGTCGTCACCATCTTGACGTTCCAGTATGTCAAAGTTGATACTCCTCTTGTGAACTCTACAAGGTGTACCAGTCTTGAACCTACGAATGGTTATGCCGTTAGCTTTCAAACTCTCGGATAACAATGTTGATGGGTTAGTGTTATCGGGGCCACTTTCGTAGTTGTTCTCACCTACGTGAATTTTGCCCTTTAAGTACGTTCCAGTTGCGACTACTACCGCCTTGACGTTGTATCTAGCACCCAACTTAGTGACCACTCCGGTGACTCTGCCGTTCTCGGTTAGGATTTCAGCAACTTCAGCCTGTTTGATATCCAAGTTCTCTTGTGATTCACATAGGTGTTTCATGTAGTTATGATACTTGACCCTATCCGCTTGTACCCTCAGACTATGTACTGCAGGTCCTTTACCACGATTCAACATTCTGGACTGTATGAAACATTCATCAGCACCCTTGCCCATGACACCCCCTAGAGCGTCTATCTCTCTAACTAGATGTCCCTTTGCTGTGCCTCCTATGGACGGATTACACGGCATATTTGAAATTTGGTCTAACGATATGGTGAACATAACAGTCTTACATCCTAGCCTTGCCGAAGCCATACTAGCCTCAACACCTGCATGACCTCCACCTATGACCGCAACGTCATAAGTACCCATTTCATAACTCATAAGATATTATCAACTCCAAAAAGATTTTTATAATTATTTACCCACACAAAAACGTGAGAATATGTTATCTACCACGGTATCGGATAGGCTTTCCCCAGTGAGTTCTAACAGATAACTTAAAGCCTCATCAAAGTCCACGGTGATGGCATCCAAGTTTAAGCCTATTTCTAATCCGTTGATACACTCTTTTAATGCATCTATGCAGTTATCTATGCACTGCTTTTGACGTTCATTTGCTAAGAGTCCGCTGTCAACGTCTAGTTCTTCTAATAGAAAAGTTTCGTTTAAAGCCTTTGTGAAGTACTCCAACCCTATGGAATGCTTAGCAGAGACCTCAACAGCGTATTTGAAACGCTCCTTGACTATAGGGAATACATCCCCTGTGGCTATGTCGGATTTGTTCACCACCGCTATGACGTTCTTGCCCTCCAACGTTTGCATGAGTTCAAAGTCGTCCTCATTCAATGGGGTTGAACCGTCAAACATTGCAATGATTAAGTCCGCCTCGTCTAGACGTTTCTTGGCGATGTCTACGCCTATCTTCTCCACCACGTCGGAGGTGTCCCTAATACCTGCGGTATCCGATAATCTGAGCGTTAGGTCGCCTACCTTGACGGTCTCCTCTACCACGTCACGAGTAGTTCCTGCAACGTCCGTAACGATACTACGTTCAAAACCGCTTAGGCAGTTCATAAGCGTGGATTTTCCCACGTTAGGCTTTCCGACTATCGCTGTGTTGATTCCCTCCCTAACGATTCTACCATCGTCATAGCTATGTGAAATCTTCTCTAATTCCGATAGGATAACCTTAGTTTGAGCTAGTACCTGTGTAGGGTCTACCATTGGAACGTCGTCCTCATCGGGATAGTCAGCCCAAGCGGAGAGGTCTCCAAGAATGGTCGTGACCTCCTGTGAAATAGCCTTGACTCTCTTAAAGTTCGCACCCTCACGAAGTGAGTTCGCATACTTCAATTGGCTGTTGCCATCCGCTGATATGATGTTCATGACATTTTCAGCTTGATTTAAATCCATCTTGCCGTTTAGAAAAGCTCTCTTAGTGAACTCACCAGCTTCAGCGAGTTTCACGCCTTTACTGAGAATTAACCTTAAAATCTGCTTAGTGACGAACTTTCCTCCATGACACGAGATTTCAACGACATCTTCGCCAGTGTAGCTTTTAGGTTTTCTAAAGACAGTCAAAACTACATCGTCTATGAGTTCGCCATCGTCATTGTGAACTTCGCCGTAGGCACAAGTGTAACCCTCCATGTTTGACGGTCTCTTGACTCCTTTGAATATGCTATCCGCCACGGTTATGGCGTCCTCCCCTGATACCCTAATTACTGATATACCACCTACCGCATTAGGCGTGGCTATCGCACTGATAGTAGACATACTTTAACTTCACCTCAAAAAATATCATAGGCGGATAAGAGTTTCCACCTATCCGCCCAAAAACTGTCTAATTGTTTGAATCAATCACACTATGTGTGATTCTGCGGAACGGTCACAGCTCGTTCCATACAAAAAAATCACGTATCTATGAACTTTTAGAGTTCAATCTTACCGTAGAGACCCTCTTTCAAGTTGTCCTCTGGCTTTGGTTTACGATAGTCTTTCTCAAAAGATGTTTTCAAATCCAAGGAACGTGCTTGGAAGTTCTTCTTCTTGCCGTTACCACGATACTTGTTATTACCGTTGTTACGTCCTCCACGCTTATAGTTACCACCGTTTCCGCCGTTTCCTCGATAGCTACCCTTACGGTTACGATTTCCATAGTTCTTAGGTGCTGGATTATCACTAGATATGATTACTTTCCTGAATGGCTCTTCGCCAACTGAACGTGAACTTACTCCATCAATCTCTGAGATTACTGAGTGTATGATTCTTCTTTCGTATGGATTCATAGGTTCTAGAGCTTGTGAACGTCCGTTTCTAAGCACGTTCTTGGAGACTTTCTTAGCTAACTCCTGTAGAATTACTTTCCTCTTAGCTCGATATCCACAGCTATCTAGAGTGATTCTGTAATAGTTACTTTCGCCCTTGTTACAAATCATAGCTGATAGGTACTGTAAAGCATCTAGAGTCTCGCCACGCTTACCTATGATAGTTCCTGTACCATCACCCTTGAAGTCTATAATCACGCCGTTTTCGGTCTGTGTAATCTCGCTTTCTGTACTGATGTCCATCTTCTCTAGTATTCTAGATACATATGCTTGTGCAATCTTAGCCTTTTCGAGTAACACCTCATCACTAGGAGTTTCGTCACCATTAGCAACGTCATCCGACTTAGTTTCAACTGGTGCGATAGCCTCAACTTCTGTAGGTTCTGTGGATTCTGCAACCTCTACTGATTCCGAAACCTCTTCAACTGGAGTTTCCTGTGGTGCTGGTGCTGATTCTACTACCTCCGCTACTGACTCAGTTTCGATGTTTTCCTCTACTACGGTCTTGGATTCTTCAACGTTTTCAACTGCTACTTCAACACTTTCAACAGGCTTTTCAACAGTTTCAACCAAGTTTTCAACATCGGGTTGAGCGTAGGTCGCCTTGACTTTGAACTCTCCCTTTAACCTTCCGAAAAGACCCTTCTTAGGCTCTTCTAAAACTTTAAATTCGATATTTTCCTCATCTACGCCGAACTTGTCAACTGCCATAAACTTTGCCTCTTCAAGAGTCTTAGCAGAGAACACCTCTTCAAATAACATAATTATACCCCTTTCAAAAACCTTTCAAAAACCAAGCGACGTTCTTTTTCATGTGAATTTGACCAATCAACTTTGCATTGCAAAATTGCGGGTTTCATACATATGACGATTCTTAATATCTTTAACTAATCGTTGTCGTAATCGTCACCGTACTTTTCAGCCATACGCTTTCTAGCCTCTTCAATCTTTTTCTTGTTTATATCGTTCATTTTGGAACGGCTAAGCTTCTCATTATCTCGTTCGTCGTAGGACTTGTGAACCACTTCGTCCTTGGATTTGGAATTTTCACCGTTCATAGCCCTCTGTTGTTCAAGCATCTTGTCCATAAAACTCTGTTTACCGCTCTTCTTGCGTTGTTCATGATACTTTGCCTTGTCCTTAGCTAAAATCTTGGCGGAACGTTCCTCATTGAAGTACGTGTACAGGAACACCGTCTGAATTAGTGAACATAGTGAGGATATCGCCCAATAGAAACCTACACCGGCTGGAAAACTAAAAGCTATCCATACTGAAAACAATGGCATACAGTATAACATGATATTCATACCGCCCATCATCTGTGCAGTGTTTGGATTCATCTTCCTAGTACGTGCCTGTGAATATATTGTGAGTATCAATTGGAACACACCTGAAAGTATAGGTATCAACAGTAAGCATACAGCTGAGGCGTTCCAAACATCAGGATGGATGGTAGGTATTTGACCTAAGTCTATCACACCGAATAGTGTGTTTTTAAATCCGCCTATCTTTTCCACTACTTCAGTTGGGAAGATTTCAGGGTTGCTCTGTACGTACCTTAGAATTGCTAGTTCAGGACGTGAAGAAAAGTCCTTGACGGTTAAGTCGTTAGCATCTATGTAGGTTTGTAGTGCTGAGGTCGCAGTTGCGATGGTATCCTTGCTAAGTCTAAGTATGTGAGTTAAAGGTCTGTAGACTACGTCCAAGATACCGTATATCAAGACTAACTGTATCATCATAGGTAGACAACTAGCCATAGGATTTATTCCCTCTTCGGCATAGAGTTTCATCTGCTCTTCATTGTACCTCTCTTGATTGTTGGCAAAACTCTTCTTTAACTTTTCGAGCTTGGGTGCTAAAGCCTGTTGCTTTACTATGTTCTTCTGTTGCTTGTACGAAATCGGAAACAACAACAGCTTTACCAACACCGTGAACAGGATTAACGCAACACCGTAATCCTTAACCACTGAGTATATGCCATACATGATGAACCCCAATGGATATCCTATTATCTTACTCAACGACTACTCCTCCAATTCTTTTCTTCTGTTCTAAACTTCTAAAACAACGCTGATGCGTCTATATAGAACGGTGTATCACCGCTCAATGTCAATGTTGATGGTCTTCTCTCTTGCTCAGGAAGTACAATCCGAACTTTTCAGGAACGTAATCCACGCCACCGTTAGACCACGGATTACATCGTAACAACCTCCAAATAGCCATGATTAAACCTTTAACTACTCCAAAGCGTTCTATCGCAGTGATTGCGTAGTGCGAACACGTAGGATAATATTTACAAGTCCTCGGTAACAACGGAGATATACACCTTTGATACAGCTTTATTGGCAAGGTGAACAATCCCTTGAATGCCGTAGTTACTGACATTTTTCAACTTCCTTAACTATGGTATCTCTTAGAAACTCGCTAACTTGTGTCGATTTGACTTCACCACTACCTACACAGGCACGAGCTACTATCACAAAGTCATATCCGATAGGCAGATACACCTCATTCTCTCTATATGCTTGGCGTATGACCCTCTTGGCTCTATTCCTATGCACGGCATTCCCGACCTTTTTTCCAGCCGTGATTCCTAACCTATTATACGATAGATTGTTCTTCTTGAAGTACACAACCACGTATTTAGATACTATATACCTACCTTTTCGGTATAAGTTTAAAAAGTCTCTATTATCGTTTAAGATTTGAGTATATAACATAACACACTCCATTCACTAGTTATTATACCATGTATTTCACATAAGGTCAAGTTTTTCAAAAATTTATTTAAAACCAATTCAATGGAAAATCAATCACACTGCGTGTGATTCTGCGGAACGTCGTGGGCGACGTTCCGTACACACAAATTCACATCAATGTACGATTTGGATAAAATTTTATTGTCCATTGTACGGAACGACGCCCACGTCGTTCCGCAAATTTGCCGAAGGCAAATCA
>CAZWRW010000086.1:0-6920 GCA_964636465.1 uncultured Ruminococcus sp.
ATTTGCCTTCGGCAAATTTAAGGAACGGTCACAGCCCGTTCCCTACATGGGATTTACTTATCTTTAGGCTTGAACAGCAGAGACATCACCAAACCAAACAGCAATGATGCAGTAATCCCTCCACTGGCAGACGTTAAACCACCTGTTAAAATTCCTATGAATCCATCCTCATCGATGGCTTTACGTACGCCCTCAGCGAGTAGGTGTCCGAAACCTAACAACGGTACACTTGCCCCCGCTCCTGCAAGGTCTACTAACGGTTGATACCATCCTAATGCCGATATGGCTACACCCATAACTACATAAGATACTAGTATTCTTGCTGGTGTAAGTTTGGTGAAGTCTATCAAAAGTTGCCCAATCGCACATATGATACCTCCCACTACGAACGCTAAAAAGTATTGCATAAAGTTTATCACTCCTCTATGAGAATTAAAAAAAATCCTGTGATTTGCTTTCAGTAAATCTGCGGAACGATGTGGGGGTCGTTCCGTAAATAAGGTATTAATCAAGATTGTATAGGTCTATTGCTTAGGTGTATTAGGTGGGTAATTCCAGGGATGCTTTCGCCTTGCTGTAGTAACATTGGCGACATCAAAGCACCAGTGGACATGAACAGTACATTCTTATACTCTCCTGTTTGAATCTTTGGCAACCAGTATCCACACAAGATACTCGCTGAACATCCACATCCTGAACCCCCTGAATGTTTGTCTTGACGTTCTATGTCAAACATCATGACACCGCAATCGTGGTGCTGTTTGGAAATGTCGATGTTGTCCTTTTGAAGAACTTCTAACAAGAGTTTGCTACCTACTACACCTAAATCACCAGTGACTATGCAATCAAAATCGGAGGGTTGATAACCAGTATCGGTTAGATAGGTCTTTATGGTATCCGCTGAGGATGGTGCCATCGCTGAACCCATGTTGTTCACATCGGAGATTTGCCAGTCTACGACCTTGCCCACACATCCCCCAACTATGAACGGTGGTTTCTTCTCATTGGACAACACCACCGCCCCCGATGCTGTACAAGTCCATTGAGCTGTAGGAGTTCTCTGTCCACCGTAGGATGTCGGAAATCTAAACTGTCTTTCCGCAGTCGAAAAGTGCGAGGATGTCGCACACACAATATTTTCCGCTAGAGAGTTATCCATGCACATAGCACCTAATAACATCCCCTCGGTCATGGTGGAACACGCCCCATAGATTCCAAAGTACGGAATCTCTAAATCCTTGATACCGTAAGTAGTACTAGTACATTGGTTGATTAAATCCCCTGCAAACAGGAAGTCTATATCTTCTGTAGATAACTTTGCCTTGTCTATGGCTCGTTGAATGGTCATCTTCTGTAAGGTGCTTTCAGCCTTTTCCCATGAGTCCTCACCAAAGTAGCTATCATTTGAGATGTAGTCAAAGTAGTTGCCTAAGTTTCCGTCGCCCTCTTCTTTGCCAACCGTGGATGAGTATGACTTGACATTCGGTGGGGTAGTAAACTGAAAACTCCTTTTTGATACCTTTTTCGACATAATATTGTTCTCCTAATACTTATATATTCTTTGAGTAACAGTATACCCAAATGACCATCATGTTAGACATTTAAAAAAATTTTTTTTTGAACTTGTACGTTTGCATACAAAAAAATTCGATTTTTCACCCCCTTATGAAAGGTGTTTTTCAAAACATACTTTTCAAATACAAAAAATTTTTGGAGGTGTTCGTATGAACGAAAAGAGTAGTCTCATTTGGAAAGGTCTTGAGAGGTTGGCTTTCGGAAATACCAACGATGCTGTTTTCTTGGTATTCTCCGAGGAGTTGCCACCACCTAGCACTATCGCTAAACTTGACCTTTTCAACGTTTCAGAATTGAAGCGTGTCAAGGGTGGTGGGGTGGAGGTTAAGTTCTTCGATAGACAGAGAGCTATCGAGAAAATGTTGGACTATTCCAACGCAAGTAACGACAACGAAACAGCTAAGAGTCTAATTGAGGCTCTTAGTGGTGGTGATAATCTTGAAAGTTAGCAGTTTCTCCCCAAAACAGAGGTTGACATTGAAATGGTGGAACTTGGACGAGTATTCCTCATATGATGCCATAATCTGTGATGGTGCTATACGTTCAGGTAAGACGGTTTCAATGTCGTTGGGGTTCGTGCTTTGGGCGATGACTAAGTTCAATGGCGGTACGTTCGCATTATGCGGAAAGACTGTCACTTCATTAAGAAGAAACGTAATCACACCACTAATGGAAACGGTAAACTCTTTAGGGTTTACGTGCATTGAAAAGGTTAGCAAAAACTATTTCGATGTAACTCTATGTAGTGTGACTAATAGGTTCTATCTGTTCGGGGGCAAGGATGAGGGTTCATCAGCTTTGATACAAGGTATCACTCTATGTGGCGTGTTCTTCGATGAAGTGGTCTTGATGCCACGTTCTTTCGTTGAACAGGCTATAGCAAGATGTTCCGTGAACGGTTCAAAATTGTGGTTCAACTGCAACCCTGATAACCCTTATCATTGGTTCTATCGTGAATGGATTTTAAAAGTTCAACAGAAACGTGCTTTATACCTACACTTCACTATGGAAGATAACCCCTCTCTATCTGAAAAGATTAAGGATAGGTATAAACGTGTGTATTCTGGTATCTTTTACGATAGGTTCGTATTGGGCAAATGGACTGTATCCAGTGGGGTGATATATCCCATGTTTGATGAGAAACATCATGTGGTTAGAGAACTTCCAAACTACTATGAAAAGTTTGTAGTCTCTTGTGACTATGGAACTATAAACCCTGCATCGTTTGGGTTGTGGGGTTTGAATGATGGCAAGTGGTATCGTATAGACGAATACTACTATGATTCTAAGGTTGAAGGTTCACTTCGTACTGACGAAGAACACTATTCCGCTTTGGTGGAATTGGTCGGTAAGCGTGAAATCTCAGCTGTGATAGTAGACCCATCCGCTAGTAGTTTCATTGAATGCATTAGACGACACAAACGTTTCAATGTGGTTAAGGCTAACAATGATGTCATAACAGGCATTAGGCGTGTCAGTGATGCCCTAAAACAGGATTTAATCCTATTTTCCGACCGCTGTCACGACAGCATTAGGGAGTTCTCACAGTACCGTTGGAACGAAAAACTCAACAACGATTCGCCTATAAAAGAACACGACCATGCTATGGATGACATCCGTTACTTTGTAACCTATGTGTTTAAGTCCAATGCTGAAGATGATTTCTTCTGTATGTCACTGGTTAGGTGATATGTTCAACATGACAAGTTAAAAAAATTTTGGAGGTGATTTTTATGAGTATCCTATCTTGGTTCAAGAAAGATAGTCAAGCTGAGCCTATCATGGTGCAGACCGCTAGGAAAACTAGTGTCTTTGATGACCACTCTAGTGTGGAACTTAACGAGAAACTTCTCTATGATAACTTGCGTTATGCCGTCCCTTTGATAGACGCTTCTATCTGTAAGATAGTCCGCTTAACTGGTGGATTCTCTGTAAAGTGCAATGATGAGGAGTATCAACCTTTACTGGATGATTTCATTGAGAATGTGCCTGTCGGTGTGACTGGTAAATCTCTTGGAACTTTCATAGACTGCTACCTTGATAGCCTATTAACCTATGGCAATGCCATCGGGGAGATTTTGGTTGACAAGGAAACCGGCAGAATCGTAGGACTCTCTAACGGAAACGTTGCTGATATTGAAATTAAGTTTGGTAACTCTCCATTAGAAAAGGAGTACTATCTAAAGGGTGAAAACGTTCCGCTATCAATGCCACAGTTGATAATGTTCTCTTCTGTAAATAACATCAGTGGTGAACTTCTTGGACGTTCAGTGCTACGTGGTCTACCTGTGTTGAGTTCTGTATTGCTTAGAATCTATGAGTGTATAGGACAAAACTTCGACAGGGTGGGAAACGTCCGTTATGCTGTGACTTACAAGCCATCTTCCGACAGTTCCGAAAAGATGTTTTCTAAAGACCGTGCTATGCAAATAGCTAAGGAATGGGCAGAAGGTATGAATGCTAGTCAACACGGTCAAGTTAGAGACTTCATAGCCGTAGGCGATGTTGATATCAAAGCTATAGGTGCTGACAATCAAATGATAGACACAGAAGTTCCAGTGCGACAGATTTTAGAACAGTTACTCTCTAAACTCTCGATACCACCATTCTTGTTAGGTTTGTCGTGGTCTTCCACCGAAAGGATGTCTTCTCAACAGGCTGATATGCTAACTTCGGAATTGGAGTACTACAGACGTATGCTTAATCCAACTATCAAGCAAGTGTGTCAGTGCTATCTAAGAAGTTTGGGTTCAACTGCTGATGTTACCGTTGAATGGGTGAACATCAACCTACAGGATGAGGTCGAATTGGCAGACGCTCGTTTGAAGAACGCTCAGGCACTTCAAATTGAGACTGAGTTGGGCGTGAACGTTTAACTCTTAAAGTAAGTTTAACATCCTTGGAACGTTTAGATTTTCCAAAAAAATAATAAACGATTTTTACAACCTATATACTGGAGAATCTTTTGACGTTCCACGGACAGGACAGTTTTTTAAAAAATTTTGGAGGTATTTTTATGTACGATAATGTAAAGTTAGAAAAGGGTCTATACAACATCTCAGGAAAGACTTTCCTAGATACACTTGAAGAACAAGACCCATCGGAGAACTATATTGGTACTCCTATGGAAAAGCTCGACGCTTTTGAACGTCAACTCAAAAGGTTTGACATCAAGCTAAACGGCGAACACTGCGACAAGGTGGAAAAGTTCTTCTCAACTACCGAAACCGCTGTACTCTTCCCAGAGTATATTAAAAGGTGTGTACTTCAAGGCATAGAGGATAATCACTTTGAGGATGTAGTCGCTGTTAAGACTATCATCAACAGCACATCCTACAGAGGCACTTATATTAGTGATACTTCTTCATATTCCGCTAACGTGAACCCAGGTGTCGCAATCGCTGATAGTACTATCTATGAGAACTCAACCTCTGAAATACTATTGAAGTTAGGTAGAGTTATCAACGCCCCTTACGAGGTCGTTAGACAACAAAACCTTGATATCTTCAGTGTACAGTTGAGAATCATAGGCAGAAAGTTAGGCAATGCACTCTACAATAGAATCCTTAACACAATTTCCGATAACGCTACCACCGTGGATGCTAGTAGTCATGACATCACTTACAACGATTTAATCACACTATATTCAACGTTCACAAACTACGATATGAACGTACTAATAGCATCACCTGCTATATGTTCCAAGATTTTGAGCATTTCCGAGATTAACGACTGTTGCCATCCTCAAACTGTAGATAACGCTATCATTCTACCGTTTGGTGCAAAGTTGATTAAGTGTTCTTCTATGAGCGACGACTATATCTATGCACTAGATAAAAACTTCGCTATAGAGTACGTTACTGCTACAGATATCTTTATGGAAACTGACAACGTAATCAATAGACAACTAGACCGTCTAGCTGTAAGTACTCAGTTCCTATTTAGATGTTTAGAATCTAATGCTATGAAGGCTCTAGTAATCCCAGAGGCTGAATAGTTAAAAAATCTAATGTAGGGGACGGTCACAACCCGTTCCCTATAAAAAAAATCAAAATTTAAAGGAGTGTTTCTATTGGAAAAAGAACTTTTAGAAAAGTTGAACAAGTTCACTAGGCGTGAACTCTCCGAAGATGAAGTTTACATCTTCGATGTGGTGCTATGTGACAACGACGTTGACCGAGATGGTGAAGCCTTTTCCGACAACGCTTTGGATACTCTTCAAAAGCTTTACATCGGTAAGACCGGAATCTTCGACCATAACCCAAAGGGCAGTAATCAAACTTCACGTATCTTTGATACCAAGGTTGTCACTGACGATACTAGAATGACCAGATACAACAAGCCATACAAGTCTCTAAAGGGTAGTGCCTATATGGTTAAGACTTCTTCTAATGAGGACTTAATCAAAGAAATTGATGGCGGTATCAAAAAAGAGGTTAGCGTATCATGTAGCAACGATAGTTGTAAGTGTTCCATCTGTGGGACTGAACGTCAAAAGAAAGGTTGTAGTCACGTCTTAGGGAAGTACTATGCAAGTAAGCTATGTTACGCCATCTTGGATGATATTAAGGATGTCTATGAGTGGAGTTTCGTGGCAGTACCAGCACAAGTCAATGCGGGAGTTACTAAGCGTTTCGGAAACCTTGAAAATCTTAACACATCCAATGGATACGTTGCAGACTCCTCTATGGAGGGAGTATTTAAAACTCTTAAAGAGGATATCGTCAGGTTGGGATTCTTTAAGAACTCTATCGCCTCCGAGGGCGTTCTGGAAAAACAACTAGATGCTATGTCTCTAAATGAGTTGCTCCAAACTAAGAAAGATTTACTCATCAAGCCTACGGCAGTAGGGGAGGTCTTCACACAGTTAGGAGTCAGCAAAACACAAAAATCCGAGACGGTAGACGAATTTAAATTCAAGAGGTGATAGCGTTGAACTTAGATACTATTAACACTCTGTTTAAGATGTTTTCAGGGGTTAAGGATGTCAGCGAATATCAAGAGTTGGTGCAATCGGCTATGAGCGACGTTAAAAGTATGTTGGTGAGTGAATCCAATTCCGACGATGTGCGACTAAACTTCGTGTGTGGTTCTTTGGCAAACTGGAAGTATCAACAGTTTATGGCTTCTAGAGATAGGCTCACATATACGTATGCAGGTACTGTATCACAAAAGCATGACGGCGTAGACCAACTCAAAGATGCTGAAAAGATGTTCTACCATTACCTTGAAAGTGTCTCCGATATCATAAAGGATAAGCACTTTTTCTTTAAAGGTATTTAAATAACACCATTTCGATAGATTATAAATTACGGAACGCCATCCAAGGCGTTCCGATATGTGAT
>CAZWRW010000087.1:0-6808 GCA_964636465.1 uncultured Ruminococcus sp.
TGTTCCAAATCCTTATGTGTGTAGACGCTATCCGTGACACCTTTTGATGCGTGTCCGCTAAGACGTTCTATAGATACCTTGTTAGCCTCAGCATTGCTTAGTAACGTTATGAAAGTGTGTCTGGTATCATGTGGAGTGTGTTGCATATTGTGACGTTCCATTGCAGACTTAAACCTATATACAAATTGATTGTAGTTCATAGGTTTGCCATCAGGGGTGTGTACTAGATATTCACTCGTACCGTTTAGAAACTCCTGCACCAATGGGATAATCTTCTCATTACAAGGGACTAGTCTATCCTTACCGGCTTGAGTTTTCATACCGCCAGTGATTACGTAGTCTTCGGATATGTCCTCACGTTTGATGGCTATAAACTCAGAAGCCCTAAAGCCTGTGTATATCATGATATAGGCATACTTTGCGAAATCGTCATCAGAAACTTTTAGAGACTCTATCTCACTTGATGTGAATGGAGTCTTAACTTTTCTATCGTCACGCTTTGGAACTTTAACCATCACGGATAAGTCTTGAAGAACTATACCATTAAAGAGTGCATACTTGTACAACTCACTGAACAGAAGTTTCATCTGTGAGAGTGTGGCGGTCTTGCAACGTTTACTGGAGGTATTCACACAGTATTGTAAATCATCAACTGTGATATCTTTAAAGGTTCTATCATGGAGCATAGCCAAGTGTACGTTGTATAAGCTCCTGATGTTTGCGTACCTACTCTTGGAGAGTTCCTCACTCAACTTGAGTTTGTACCAATCTTCAAAGACTTCACTAAATATTAATGGACGTTTAGACTTATCCCCATGAGTGCGGTTGTACTCAGTCAAAGCGATGAGAGCCTCTTTTTTAGTCTTGAAGTATCCGACCACATAGTATTTAGGTTGACCCTTTTCATTGAAACCCACGGTCTTCTTAGCAATGAAAGGGTTTCGTCGTTTCCCTGAAAGTTTATATATCGTGCCGAATCCGTTAGGCATACGCATATGTTAAATTCACCTCTATGTTTATGTTTTCTGTAAGGAACGGAATTTAACCGTTCCTCAGCCAATTTGATGTTATTAACCCTCGATATCACTTGCATTGGATAGGATTTCTCTCTTCATAAGGATTAAGTCAAGGGTATCGATTTTGTCGTCTAGGTTTATATCGAACGTAGCTATATCATCATAGGATGGGCAATCCACAGTATTTAGGAGGTATCTCTTTAGTAGTAGGATATCCGTGTAGTTAAAGACGTTGGTATCAGGGTTTGAGTTATCATCAGGAGTGGTAGTTGTGGTAGTAGTAGTTTCGGGTTCAGGTTCTGTAGTAGTGATGGTAGTAGTAGTGGTAGTGGTCTCAGGTTCAGTTTCTGCAGGAATGGTGGTAGTCGTTGTAGTAGTAGTTTCGGACTCTGTAACGTTCTTCTTGATGGTTAGAGTGTATTCTGTAGAGTTACAGCCATCTTTAGAAACGTAGATAGGTATTACAGTTTCGTCACTGTCCCCGATGGTGATTTCAGTTGCATGTCCTGAAGTTACATCCTCATCCCCGATAACTATGTTACCACAACTTATAGGGAACAACTCAACCGTTTGAGTGGTATCGTCACAGGTGTATTCAAGTTCTGTGTTGGCAACGGTTCCATCAGAGATGTTTAGCTCAGTATAGAGTGTCTTAGTACCTTTGATTTCCTTTAGACATAGCGTAGTAAGTACAGAATCCAACTGTGTAAAAGTTTCGGTGTATGGTTCACCGAGTACGCCATCTATGCAAGTTCTCGCCGTGATAGTTAAGTCTTCACCCTCAAAAGTGATAGGTGCAGTATACTTTTGACTATCTAGAGTTGGAGTAGTACCATCAAGGGTGTAGTATATGGTAGCACCGCTCACTGGATTTGAAAGTTCTATAGTTTCACCTAAGTATAGGTTACCGCCGTACTGTGAGAAGTATACCTTATCATGAGGGTTAGTGAACGCTTTAATACACGCATTTCCCAAGGTTGAAATAGCATAGTAACCATCATCAAGGGAGTTTAAGTCTATAGAATCCACATAGTTGAAGTCGCTGTCGCTTTCCGTGATGAGACCCTGTTTACCACGAGTAGCTCTCCAAGTTTTGCCGTCATTGCTTACGAAACTTTCACCTGCTGAACAACTTGCTAAGATGGTTGAAGTATCTAGGTTGTTCTGTGTGATGTTTATTTCACCATTTGAGACGTTAAAGAACGTTACAGAACTTTCTACGGCTACGGTATCTGTATAGTTAGGATTCTTATACTTTACCACTACTGAAAACTTTTCACCAGTATCTAAGCTTACAGGGGTAGGCAAATCTATAGTATGATATCCGGAATACTGTTCCGTACCTGAGAAACTTTCCACTAGGTCGCCCACTGGAGAGTCACTCTTTAGATTCTTATATATGTACACTGTATAACTAGTCTTGTAGTCCGTGGTGTAGATTCCCACAGCAGTGAGGTCTTCACCATTGCTAGAAGTGAAGACGTTTCCAGCATAATCGGTGTGAGTGTTACCTCTTTCGTTGGTGAGTGAGTTTATAGAAGTAGTCCAACCGTAAGGGTCTAAGGTGTAGTTTGTGGAGTAGTTTTCATTAGAATCCACAGTAAAGGCGGTCATATCGGACTTTAGAACGTTCTCATATGATAACCAAAAGTAGCCGTAATCACCGAACTGATATCCATAAGTATTCTTAACTAGCCAAGCCCCTTTAGATGTTGGCTGATTCTCTAAGCCATCGAAGTTGTCAAAATCGTCATCCCAACCGACGATAGTAACACCATGATTTATAGTCAAACTGCTATCGTTGCAGTAGTAGGAGTTTCCTGCCTTGCTGTAGTATAGATTATACTTATAGTACAAGCTCACCATCACGGATTTACCACTCAACACTATACTCTTGATGTTATTTTGATAGTTGTTATACATTATGTTATCGTTTAGGGAGCTGTTCATACATACGGCATCGGTTAGGTGGTATTCGGAGGCGTAGTTTAAAGAGTCGTCCACATCGGTGCTACCGTAGGACACTAGACTTTCACTAACTGGACCATTCCATCTAGATAGTGTAGCCGTCGCAAATGAGGCACTTCCGCCTTTGCTGTAAAAGGCATCGGATGAGGAACTGCTGTCGTACATATCCATAGGGTAGTCGCCGTTGTAGGTGAAGTATCCCAAGTGCCACTCGGAGAGGTTTACAAAAGGATTCCTTTCAATCAAACCTGACATGATAGACTGTGTAGTAGTGAACGCCCAACATAGTCCATAACCGCCTTGAGCATCCGTGCTAGTAACTAAACCCAACTCTCTTAAATCGTAGCTGGATGGGTATGTAGTAGTAGTAGTCGAACCGTTAGCATTATACTGTACGCTGTCGGTAGCCGTGTTTTGAGTGCCTATGAATCTCAATGCACTCATATCTTGTGATAGGGTCTCAACGATGTTTTCATCGGAGGTGGCGTTGACACTAAACACCCCATTGGATAGTACCAATTGCAAAGATATCAAAGCAAAGGCACACTTCTTAAAAAAATTTTTCATGGTTTTTGATATTCCCCTTAATTAAATTTGAATTGAAATAAAAAAAATTTAAACATATGTAGGGAACGGTCAGTGACCGTTCCGCAATCTATTAACCGTTTTTCTCGTCATACAATATCGTGATTGGTATCCTCACGATACTTTTTACGCATCTGTGATGGTGTACAACCATAGCTCTTTTTGAAAGCCTTTTGAAAATTCTTGTTGTTAGTAAAGCCGTTACGCTCTGAAATTTCCGAGATGGAATGGTCACTAGAGATAAGCTCCTCAAATACGTGATGAATCCTGACGGAGTTTAGGTATTCAAGAAAAGTAATCTTCATGTACTTTTTAAAGATTCTAGTGAAATACTGCTTGTTGTAACACGCCAACTTTGAAACGTCATCCAATGTGATGGCTTCCTTGTAATGGTCTTGGACGTACTCCACCACCTGAGAAATTTTAGTGATATACTCCTTGTCTTCGTGCAAGAGTTTCTCATTTGATGATACTACTTGCCCAAACTTTAAGAGTATCTTGTGCAACATATTGAAGACCACGCAGTTAAACTCCAGATAGTAACCCTTTTCCTTGTTACTATAGATGTTCATCAACTGGTCAAACATTTTAGAAAATTCCACACCGTAGCAATCACGACAGTTAATCTTATCATTCCTTGAGAGTACTTGGTGCGGAATCTGTAGGAGTAGTATGGTAGCATTGCCGACGTGTTTAGTAGCGTGAATCTCCATGGAGTTCACCACAGCAAAGTGATGCTTGTCCAACTCATAAACAACGTCGTTTACATAGACTTTTAACTTTCCTTCTAATACGTAGACTATCTCAATCCCTTGATGCCAATGCCTTTCAGTATAAAGTTCGTACGCAGTGTACACACTGTAGTACATATTGATGTCTTTAAAATAGTCTATAATTTCGTGTGATAATTTTTCCATAAAATTAGTTCCACCTCTTGATACTATATACTATTTGCTGATGTTTATACTTTTGTCGTTCCGCCATGCCACAGCATGGAATGTTGTCAAATGGGAGTTATTCACTACTTTTTACGTTTGGATTTTTTCCTAACGGAGAATCCGAAGTCACCTAATTTTCTGCCTAGAGCGAAGTATTCCCCGTGAGAGTAAGCCATCAAACCGCTCTGTTGGAGGTTCAACTTGCCTTTACTATCGATGTACTTTTCGTCGATATCTATCCCAACTATTTCCGAAATGAACATGGTATGTGTACCGAGTTCGGTAGTATCTTTTACTACGCATTCTAATGATACTGGGCTTTCTTCAATGATAGGCACATCAATTTTGGTAGCCTTGGCGATATGAAATCCACACTTTTCAACCTTATTGATATCCTTGCCACTTTTAACGCCACAGTAGTCGACCTGTTTGCACATGGATGTGGTAGTCAAATTTATGACGAACTGTCCACTCTTTTTGATGATATCATAAGAATAGCGTGTTGGGCGTACTGAGATGTAGGTCATAGGTGGGTGAGTATTGATAATACCAGTCCATCCAATGGTTAAGACGTTGTAATCCTCCATGTTCCCACAAGATACTAAAACTGGTGGCACTGGTGCTAATATAGTTCCACCGTTCCAAAATACTTTACTCATATGGTCTTGTACATCCTTTCGGTTAGGTAAATTTTCCACGGAACGTCATTTGAAGATTAACGTCCCATACAATAATAATATCACAATGTGGGGAAAAAATCAACATATCCTTAGTGAATGTTTTATGATAATCGTCCACATATGACAAGGGGATGTACTCAAAAAACAAGTACATCCCCTAATTAAAAAAAGAAACAAGATATGCCGATGGCGGGGGTCGAACCCGCACGGTATTGCTACCAAGGGATTTTGAGTCCCTCGCGTCTGCCAATTCCACCACATCGGCTTGACTACATTTAATATTATATCACACTTCTTTCTGTTTGTCAAGAGTTATTTTCGGATATTTTCAAATTTTTCTTTAGCGTTCTCTTTAGCTGAAATAAACTTGTCTTTAGTATTAGAAACTGTCACATAGACCGTATCAGAAACGGCATCTTTTGCGTTGATGAGTTTGTCTTTAGTGTTTGAAACCGTATCAGAAACCTTTTCCTTTATGTTTAGAGGTATCTCTTTCAAGTTTCTTGGACGGATTTTATGTGTTTGGTCTTCCAAATTTGGAAATGCCTTAGTAAGTCTAGCACTCTTAATCTCCTTGACGAGTAGATTGTATTGTACTACTTGTTCATCGTACTTGCTCTTTATAGAAATCGTCTTATCGGATACCTTTTCACCCATGGACACCGACGAATTATGCAAGAAGTCCGCTAACTCTTGAAGTTTTCCTAAGTTGTGAGTGAGTTCTTGAACCTCATTTACAGTTACCACGATATCTACAATGATTACCGCAAATATGAAAAGTATCAAAGCGATTCCCAACTTTATAGGTATGTAACTGACCGCTTTAACTACCATAGGTTGTGCGAACTTCATCATACCCACGCAACCGAACCCCCAAAATAGTGTGGCTGGTAAGGATATCAAACCATCAGGACTGTGTACTTTGTAGTTGGTGTAATCCCACCAACGTGTTTTGAAAACCATCAACAGTAACCGACCGACTAGCCATTCTAAAGTTGTGCAGAGTATCGCACTTGCGAAGAACATCAAAATTGGACGTTCGACCAACCCCCTAAACATTATGACAACCCCAAGTACTCCAAAGCCGTATATTGGACAGAATGCACCATTCAAAAAACCTCTATTCTCGAAACCGCCAGTTTCGATGCTACGCAGTATTACTTCAAAGAACCATCCAAATACTGACCAAAAACAGAAGTAGTAAAACATTTGAAACAGTGACATTTGAAAGAACGGCAGTGTGTGTGTAAAAAATTCTACCATAACAATCTCCTTTAACCTAGCGAAACGATTTTTTAATTTTCAATCATTCCACAATCTATCAAATTGGTGTTATTTTAACTTCGTACAAAAGAAACTATAGCACAAATTTAGGAATATGTCAACTACTCAAATAGTGGTAATTTAAACAAAAAACACATATCTGTGAAAATTTGAAAATCTTCTGTAGGGAACGGGCTGTGACCGTTCCTAAATTTGCCGAAGGCAAATCAAAGTTTGTGTTTGGTGAATTATTCAATAAAAAAACCGCCCATATACGAGGCGGTTTTTATGTTATATATTCACACCTTTAGCTAAACTGACTATTCCAAAGAGTGTAGTAAGCTCCTTTGCGTTCGAG
>CAZWRW010000088.1:0-6806 GCA_964636465.1 uncultured Ruminococcus sp.
TTAATTAGGCAAACCTATCAAATAGTCCTGAGGGTTTACGCATACGTTGTCCAGTCTAAGTTCAAAGTGCAGATGGTTTCCTGTAGAATCCCCTGTTGACCCCACCTTACCGATGGTTTCACCTGTGGAAACGTACTGCCCAACGTCTACTAAGACTTCGCTCATGTGAGCGTATAGTGTGACGTATCCACTGCCGTGGTCTATCACGACCATGTAGCCATAACCGCCACTGTTCCATCCTGATGAGATTACCTTACCACTGGCACTCGCTTGGATTTCTGTGCCGTATGCTGAGGCTATATCTATACCCTTATGGTTACGGTCACTGATAAACGTATCACTGATATAACCTAAACTGCTATCTATCGGTGAAATGAACTCCCCAACACTCAATGATACCGCAACTTGGTCACTATCTGTAGTGGTGGATGGTTCGGGTTCAGCCGTCCCGATAGACACCACTTGTGATATCGGTTCGATAACTATTTGAGGTTCTAATGTGGTGCTTGAAACTTCTACATCATTTAGATACTTAACCTCTGTTATGGAGTTCATAGTGCCATTTACCCCTTGTGTGATGATTCTACTTTCGCCTAAAGGTAGAGTGTCATCCTCTTGGGTGATGGTCTCATATGGGATTTCACTCTCCTTAGATATGGATTTCGTATACTCCACATTGAGGAACGGTTCAGCCTGTTGAATTAATAAGCTATCACCAGTGTGACATAGGTTAGCATCTGCGATACTTGGGTTTAATGTGAGTAACTCATCCATAGTAAGGTTTGAAATCTCCGCCACTAGTGAGAGACTGTCGCCATCCTCTATGGTGTAATAGATATCTTCTTTAGAATTACCTAGTAAAGTCTCCACGATTACGCTAGGGTCGAGTATGTACTCACTTAGGTATGTTCCACAAGTATATTTGATATCTTCCACAAAGTGAGCCTCGGTGACGTTATCCATATTGAGATACTTGTTCAAAAGGTTATTTAGAGCGTTCTGTACGTCTGTAGTATCCGTGATAGCTCCTAAGAACTCATCATTGACATATACGCCGTAAGCGTCCACCATTTCGGGATTATCCTCACTAGTGGATGTGGATGTAGTAGTAACAGTCTCTTCAGGTTGAGAAGTCTCCAACTCTTCAAGAGGTTCTAAATTCCTTGCCATGTTTTGAACTTCATCCTGTATGGTGCTAAATGAGAACTCTGGGAGTTCGTCAACGTCTTCTACCGTGATGGTATCCACGCCCCTTGCGATGGGTTCACTTTGAGTTTCTATCTGTGTGACTGTCGCCAAATCCTCACTGGAATAGGTTTCTAAGTTTTCGCACTCCATTAGGGCGGTATATCGAACGGTTGCTATCAAGAATCCCACTGATAACATGGGAACACAGTATCTAACTACGGTTAGAAATATCCTATTTGATACGGTTGAACATCTATATTTATGGTTAAACATTGATGGTTACACTCCTTCTTTGTAACTAATTTGTAACTTGTTTTAGAATTATATCATATTTGGAGTGAGAAATCAACCATAATCTGTCGAATGGGAAAAATTTTAAACTAAAAAAAACACTTTTTCTCATGAGTGGAATTATATCGAATTGGCGTTAAATAAAAAACGGAACGATGTGAATATCGTTCCGTACACAGATGTTTTTTAAAAGTCCATTAACATGGATAGTTCAAATCCTCAACGGAGTAGTTTTGTAAAACCTCCAAAAGTGGCAACACGGATTTCCTTGCATTGATTAGGTCATGTTCACGGAAGTTTCCACACTCGACCTCTGTAGCTCCAGGGATTTCACCATCAAATGTGGAGATAAACGTAAAGCTATCTTTAACTAGTTGGATGGCATCCGCATGACTCATGCCCCTTGTGAGTAGGTAGAATCCTGTACGGCATCCCATAGGGCCAACGTACACGATGTTGTTCTCAAACTTGGAACTTCTGCTGTAGGTCGCAAAAAGATGCTCTATAGTATGCATAGCTGGAACTTCTAAGTAAGTACCGCCGTTTGGCTTGACCATCCTAACGTCATACGTAACGATGTCCCCATCTATACGTGAGATGTACATACCTACACCAAACTTAGTGTGGTCTACTTGAAAACTTTTAATCTGTTTCATTTCCATTTTAAAAAAATCCTCCCTAAAAGTAAATTTAATAAGAACACGAGTCCGATATTTGCAGAACGGTCAAAATCCGTTCCATACAAAAAATTAGATTAATCCATACAATAACTCATGTGACTATTATATTATATAACAAAATGTTTAAAAAATCAATTGCTTTTCAGTGTGAGCAGTATTAGTTCGGATAGTTTTACAGCTACAACCTCATTAGGATGTTTTCTATCTATCCAAATACCGAGATACTCTCTATTGTGCAGGGTGTGAAAAACGTCGTCGTATTCTATGACGTTCTCAAACTCTTGACTATCGTAAGTGTATTTGATTTTGACTTTGTATCGGTCAATGGTGGAGTGTCCGACGTGTGCATAGGAAACTACACGCCCTTTAATATACTTGACGTTTACCATCTTAACCACCCCATCATAAAAGATTTTTCATATCTTTAGGCAATGCAGAAGTAACCTCTATGAGTGTGCCTGTATCTACATTTGGAAAACTCAGTTTTCCACAGTGGAGAGCCTGTCTACAGATATCCTCACGAGTGCCACCATAAAGGTCATCACCTGCCAACGGATGCCCTATGTATGAAAAGTGTACCCTAATTTGATGTGTTCGTCCAGTCTCCAAAGTGACCTCCACAAGCGAATGTTTCCCATTGTATGAGATTCTCTTGTAATGCGTAACGGACGGTTGCCCATCTTCGGCGACTACACGCTTTATGATAGAATCCTCTTCACGACGTATGGGAGCGTCTATAGTGCCATGGTCGTCCACTAGACCACTAACTACAGCATAGTACACCTTATCGATATGCTTTTGCAACAGTCCCGCACTACGCTGATTTTTGGCTACTATACACAATCCTGAAGTGTTCCTATCTAAACGGATGATAGGTCGAAAAGTTCTATCAGGATAGAGGTAGGCGAAGTAGTTTCCTAAGGTATCGCCTTGGTGCTTTACTGATGGATGTACTGGCATATCGTATGGTTTATCGAATACCACCACATCAGAATCTTCATATGCGATGGCTACGTCTAAGTTGCCGTTAGGCTCTAATAGTGAGGTGTCCTCTATGGAGATTAATATGGTATCATTGGGGTATACTAAGTCCACTGAACGGATTAACTCCCCTTTTCTAGTTATGCCACCCTCTTGACGTTTTAACTTAGTAAGCAACTTTTTGGAGATTCCCACCGTCTTGAAAAAATCCTTTAGGATTATAGGCGTATTTCCACTATAGGTGTAAGTCTGCTTATGACTCATATATTTGATAACCTCCAAATTTAAATATATAACTTCTTGCTCATGTCAACTTATCCATTGGTTGATGGTCTTGTAAACCTCTTTGCTGTCGCCGTTACTTAGAAACGTAAAAATCATACTGCCACCCAATGCGTTGAATATTATAAAGTTAAAACCTATATATCTAAACAGTGGAATGTATATCGAAGTCATATACTGTACTGACGATACTTTCATGGTCTGGTTGGCTCGAATGAAAAATCCACTCTCTTTGGATAACATCTCATTGGAAACTGTATAAGAAATGTTCTTAAAGTACAATGGCACGTATATCGAGGCGAAAAATACCCCCACGACGGTCAATACCCCCATGATGGCATACATCAAAATGCGAAACTTCTGTAGATACATATACGCTACGGTATCTAAAACCACCATTACCACGATGATTAACACCCTTAAAAACACCATGCAATTCTTATCTGCTTGATACTTCTTCAAGATATATAAACACCTCCAATGTTAAGGAACGGTCAACCATCAACATATACCACCGTTCACGGCTATGTCCTGTGCAGTGATATACGTAGCCTTATCCGATACGAGAAAACTTACTACATTTGCAACTTCCATAGGAGTGCCTATCCTGTTGAGTGGAATCTCTTGTTTTAGAGTTTCCAAATCCTCTTGGGATAGATGTCCGTTCATTTTGGTGTCTATCACACCGGGGGATACACAGTTCACCCTAACGTTGGATAATCCAACCTCCTTAGCCAATGCCTTAGTAAACCCTATGATTGCCGACTTCGTCGCTGAATAGTGTACCTCACATGAACCGCCTATCTCACCCCACATGGACGAAATACTCACGATGTTACCTCTATGTTTAGGTAGCATATACTTCAATACCGCCTTTGAACAGTTGAATACTCCATTTAGATTTATATCTAGAATCTTCTTAACGTCTTCCTGTGAGACGTATTGAAACAAGTCCACTATTGAGATACCTGCATTGTTGACCAAAACGTCAATACTTCCATAACGATTAACTATGTCGTCTACCATGTTTTGAACCTCATCCAGTTGGGAAACGTCCGCTTTGTAGGCTAGACCTCCTATACTTTGAGCTATGGTTTCCGCTTGAGCTTGATTGCTATGGTAGTTCACTACTACGATGTAACCATCCTCTGAGAGTTTTCGACATACCGCCTCACCGATACCCCCTGAACCTCCTGTTACTAATGCTACCATATTGATTCCCCCCTATAATTAAAAAAAAATCCAAGTTGTTCAAGTATATTATAGCATAAGAGAAAAAGAAAATCTACATGAAAATCATAATTTGTTTAACCTGACGAAAAATTTTTTTTTCACAAAATACTCTTGAAATAGTTGGGGGTTTGTGCTATATTATCTTTAGATAGAAATATATATTAATGCGACAATTTGAAAATTTTTTGTATGGAAACTATATCGAATTGGCGTTATTAAAAGAACTAAAAGGTGATTTTTTTATGCAAACGAAAAGTTTAGAACGTAAGCCCATCAAGGGCAAACAGTATCTTAAAGATGCTATGTGTAAGTTTAAAAAGAGTACCCTCTATGGTAAGGTGCAACAGCTCAACCATCGTAGAGACCAAAATACCGATACTTACAAGGCTACAAACTTACTTCTAACCATACTTTTCCCATTGTTTATTGTACTTATCGCAGAGATTAACCAGTTTAAATATCCTAGTAAGTTGGTAATGTTCATATTTGAAAAGCCTACTGTATTTATGTATGATATCTTGATATCTTCTATAATATTCTACGCATTGTACTTGCTGTTTAGAAAAGGCTTTTGGGCGGTGTTCGTTCAAGGATTCGTGTACTTTTTCCTAAGTACCGCCGAACTATTTAAATATGGTACTAACGGAAACCATCTAATTCTTACAGATATGAAACTCTTCCGCAGTGCTAAGAGTTTGACATCCTTTGCCTACATAAAGATAACCCCTATGTTGATAACCTATGCAGTCATATTGATAGCTTACATGGTAGCGTGTTTCTGGTTCAACCCTAAGTTGAGAAACCCTTTTAAAAAGAGGTTTATCCCATTCTTGACCGCTTTCTGTTCAGGATTTTTAATAATCTGTGTGCCTAGCGTATCCAATATGGTGTACGCCGTCTTTGATGTCGATACTACTAAATCTGATAACGCTTTCCTATTGAATGAAAAGTTCGAGAACAACAGTTTTATTGCGTTCTTCCTACAAACCTTTACGGAGAACATCTCCAATAAGCTTACCGAACCTGAAGACTACACAGAAGATACCGTCGACGAAATCTTAGAAGAGGTTGACGACCCATCCGAAGAGCTTACCTTGGGTGATAGCGAAACTATCAAGCCTAACGTAATACAGATTATGTCCGAGAGCTTAGCCGACTTTAGAGTCTTCGATGAACTTAACCTCGATACTGATGCCTATGACGATTTGGATGCTATCGCTAGTGAGGGTTACAGTGGTAAAGTTATCGTGCCTACTTATGCAAGTTTCACAGTTAGAACAGAGTTTGAACTCCTATTCGGATTACCTGTTAAATCTCTAAATGACCCTAATATGCCTCAAAGAATGTTACTAACTCGTGAACAGCCTACTATGGTGCAATATTATCACAACTATGGCTATACTACCGCCTATGTACATCCATTTTTGAGTTCATTCTACAGCAGAAAAAAGGTGTACTCTCAATTCGGTTTTGATACTATGATTTTTCAAGATGATTTCACAGTACCTGTGGACTATCTAGGAAGTTATATCACTGATGACACCGTGTTTAGACAGATTGAACAACTCATAGAGGATACTGACGAACCTCTATATGTACATACTACTACTATGCAGAACCATCAACCTTACACCAACGGCGAAGACCCTGATGATGAAATTACTAACTATCTAGCTAACGTTAAGGTTACCGGTACGGCTCTAAAAGCGTTCACAGAGTATCTAAAAACCATAGATGAACCTACTATCATAGTGTTTGTAGGTGACCACTTCCCATCCATGCGTAAGGATAACAACGTATATGATGCTTTAGGTGTCACTAGTGAAAACTGTTCTATCGTGTATGAACAGAACTATATCATTTGGAGTAACTACGATTTGGATTACTCCAGTGTGCCTACTGAGAAGTTCTCAACATTCTATGTGCCTTACGTGCTTTGGGATTTAATAGACGCCCCTCAAGATACCTTTATACAATCCATGCTCGACAAGATGGAAACTCTACCTATATACTCCACCAGTTACGACCCATCACAAGAGAGTGACGAAGATTTAGACATCCTAACCTATGACAGAATCTTAGGTGACAACGTTTCAGGTTACGACATAGTTAAGTACAAAGAAGAGGAAGAAGAATCCGAGGAAGATTAAC
>CAZWRW010000089.1:0-6751 GCA_964636465.1 uncultured Ruminococcus sp.
TTTTTTTTTCATGCAAAGATGTCCATAAAATTCCGTGACAAAATTCCAATAAGTATTTGATTTTTTTTAAATGTATGGTATAATGTATATTAGCAATGATTTTAATCTAAAGGAAGGTTTTATGAATAAATACAAGAAATTAGCGTTTAACACCTTGATATTTACCATTGGGTCGTTTGGTTCAAAGGTGTTGAGTTTCCTACTGGCAGGATTCTACGCACAAAAGATGTCCACGGCGGAGTTCTCCACGGCGGATTTGATTGCACAAACTGCTAACCTTTTGATTCCAATAGCTACGTTGAGTATCACAGAGGGCGTAATAAGGTTCGGATTAGATAGGGATTTCGATAAGAAACAGGTCTACACTACAGGAGTGCTTACCACTTGTGTCGGCTTAATCGTGATGTTGGCATTCTTTCCACTGTTGACACTCGTCCCTGATTTGAATCAGTATATGTTCTTACTGTTCATATATATGATAACTTCTAGCTTTAGAATGCTCAACCAATACTTTGTACGTTCAAGAGGGTTAGTAAAACTGTTCTCCGCTGATGGTATATTGACGACACTGTTCATGTTGTTGTTTAACATAATGTTTTTAGGCAAGTTCAACATGGGCGTAGTTGGATACGTTCTATCTATCATCCTTTCGGATGCGATGTCCTCAGTGTTCTTGTGCGTGATGGGCAACAACTTAAAGTTTATCAAGGTAAAAGGATTAGAGAAGACGGTCGTAACCTCTATGATTAGGTACTCCGTTCCGTTGATTCCTACCTATATACTTTGGTGGATAGTCGGTCTCTCTGACAGATACTTCATACGTTTTATGATAGACAGTGATGCCAATGGTATGTACTCCATGGCAAACAAGATTCCATCTTTGATTTCCATAGTTTCCACGATATTTTTCCAAGCGTGGCAGATGTCCGCAATTACTGAATATCAATCCGAGGGTGCTAGAAACTTCTACACCAAAGTATTTGATGCTTATCAATCCTTAATGGTGATAGCTTCAGCAGGTATTATGTTGTTCTTGAAACTCATAGCTAAGTTGATGTTCGGTGGTACAGATTTCTATGATGCTTATGTATACATACCATTCTTGATAATTGCAGTACTATTCTGTTGTTTCTGTCAATTTTTGAGTAGCGTGTATTCAGCAGTGAAACATACTAAAAATTCACTGTATACGAGTATCATCGCAGCGGTGGTGAACATATTTTTAAACATACTATTGATACCTCGTCTAGGAGTACAAGGTGCTTGTCTAGCGACATTGTTTGCATATGGTGCGTGTTTCGTGGTGAGAGTCATAGATACACAGAGGTATATAAAGTATAGGTTCTATGTAGTGAAGTTTATCATCAATATAGTGTTACTGCTCACTATGTGCGGAACAATCTTAATGAACTTTGAACATCAAGTATTATGGCACTTGGCTGGTTTTGTCTTGATAGTTTGGTATAACTTCAACTCCATCATGGAAACCGTTAAACAGATACTCAACAAGAAAAAACCTAAGGAAGAAACTGAAACCGCTTAATCGGTTAGTATAGAATATAGGAGGATTTTTTTAAAATGTCTAAAAAGAAAAGTAAAACTAGTATACATCAAAGAATCTTTGATATAGGATTTTTCCTAGTAGCATTGTGGGCAGTGTTCAACATATGGTTGAACCTCGGTTACGTTTGCACAGAGATTAAAATCACCAACATAGATATGAACGAAGAACCTAACAAGACTTACGTATCATATGAGTATGATGGTACACTACGCACCAACGTCGTTATGCCGAACTACAGGCTCACTGAAGATGAATCCGCTACAGGTAAAAAGTTGTATGCTTATCTAAGCAAATCCAATGAAAACGTGTGGTTTAACAGAGACCTCGTAGAACTTCTACATTTCGCAATACTCCCTGGAATACTATTTATCATAATAGGTTACTGTTTCGATGAGAAAAACTTAAAGCGTATCCAAGACAGAAATACTGATGAGGTTATGGCTAACTAATCTTTGAGATAAGTAAGACATTAGTTTAAATATATAGATAAAAAAATCGTCCTGAGCCGTTTCAAGCTCTAAGGACGATTTTTTTCTATACGATGTTATGCAGTTACTTTATTATCCTGAATTGACCTACAAAAGGTATATCTTTAGCTCTTTGGTTTAGTGCGTTCACGATTCCAAATACGAAAATCAAAAGGATTATCACGCCTACGAGTTTATTAACCACAAATGGTAAGAACAATCTTATTAGTGGTATTAAACTTAGGATTCTGCAAAGTATCATGCTACCCACTGATAACACTATACCTGATATCCAACATATCAAGCCTTGGTTTGCGTGGAACTTCGCATACTGTGAGTTTGGCGAAACTATAAAAGGCAAGAACGGAAGTATATATGTAAGAGCCATAACAGCTACGTTGTTGCTCTGTATGTCGTCAGGGGTGAACTCGTCGGTGTGGTCTTGGGTTTTGAAGATGTCATCCATATAAAAAACTCCTTTCAAGAGTGGAATACAGGTCTTGAATATTTTACCTGAAACCTGTTGATGTTATAATAACACATCTATGTAGAAAAGTCAAGTGATTGGGAAAAGTTTTTTCAATCTGTAACTTGTTCTCATGAAATTTTAATGTTTGAAAAAATCCTATATATGGAACGGCTTGTGACCGTTCCATACATCACATTATTAGAAGTTAGAATATTCAGAGTCAGAGGAATAGGTATCAATAATAACCGAGGTTAAAGCGGTGCTCATTATATAATTGACATAATCATCATAACTAGAAAACTCTTCAAAATATTCAGTGTTGTAGCGGTCTTGGACTTCGTCATCGTAGTAGAATTCCCAATAGATGTTGTAGTAGTGTTTTAGAGTTGCATACTCTTGGGTATCGCTAGGGAATAGTGAAGTATCAATTTGACCCTTGAAAAGTTCTATACAGAAAGTTGAAAAGTCAGGATAGGCTTCTTGTAGTTGTGACTCATATGTCCAAATGCTGTAGAGTTCACTGTAGGAGTTAGAGTAGTCAACGTTGGAATTTATAGATTGTGTTCCACTGGAAGAGTATACACTCTCAGCTAGGCTAGAATATTCTGGTGGAATGGCATACATAGTGTTTCCGAAGTACAACATATAGCATTCCTCAGTGGTGATGTAGCATGGCTGTGCAACCTTTAGTAACTCTAATACTGATTTGTTCGTATAGTATAGAATCTTGCCATAGGTAGCCTTGTAAGCACCTACAGTGCCGTAGTACTCTCCACTGCCACATACGATGTTTTCAGGTTTGTATAGTACTATGTCATTTTCGGAATAGTTTGAGTAGTTGCTATAGTTACTTAAATCGCTCTCTATGCTAGGTGGGGTGTAGTTGTGTGAAGTCAAGAACTCGATAGTATTCTCGTAAGAGTCAAAGATTATGTAACCGTTAAGGATACAGTATACATCGTTAGGGGTCATGATATCCTCTAGTGTACGGTTTTTCATATCCTTTTGGTACGCTGATGATAACGCCAAAATCTCGGTTTGGGTTAGTGAAGTGTAGGTTTTAGAATCCATGTTAAGTTTTGACGACACATCTATGGAGTAGTCGGTGTGAGAACCGCTACTTAGTAACGTCCTTTGGAAACTCTCACAGGAGTAATTAATGTAAGACTTATCTACACTGAGTTCTTTTAACATCATGTACTGTTCAAAAGATACCTCGTAACTTCTTGAGATGTTCCTACCAAAGAACGTAGTGTATGTGAACGTCACTTCTTTGTAGTAGTCGTCGGTGTATGAGTACTCTGCAGGATAACTAGTGATACCATCGTGTACAAAAATCGGGTCGCCAGTAGCGGAGTAGGTATTGTAGCAAAGGTCAAGGGCGTAAGTTACGAATCTGTTCTGTATAGCATCCTTGTGGAGTTCTACCACCGCTTTGATGGAATCTCTATCAGTAAAGGTAATAGAGTCACCGCTCGAATAACTGTAATAGTGTGTACCGCTATTGTAGTATCCATCGAAGTTTACGGTTACACTCATGATGTTACTTGGATTAGGTACACTAGTCTCTACGCCGAAACCTTTTGTGATACTCAACAATCCACTGAAGATTATCGTGGCAACTAGTGTGATTACATACCTACCAGCACTATATAGAAACTTCTTGAAACCTCTATTTGATATGATTTCTAAGATAAAGTACACTATAGCACTAAAGATTATCATTGGGATGGTATAGTCATAATCATCCAACTTTATGCCAACAGCTATGATTATAAACGTCAACGCACTTATGAACACATAGTAGAACGCTTTAAACACGAACGGTTTAGAAACGTCTTCGGCTTTACGCTTGTTGTATAGGAACATCGCAAAGAAGAAGTATAGAACGTCTGCTAAGAAGTTTATTACGTACCATCTAATCAAAGGGGATGAGTTCGTGGCGGTACTGTTGTAATTAGAGATTATCACACCTTTAATGCCGATTTGTATAAAACCTATCCAGCTACCCAATGGGCTACCGTAGGATATGTAGTCAAATATGTAGTCGCTGACCTCTATGCCATATAAATCATCAAAGTATAATACAAAGAATATTGCTATAACTCCCGGAATTAGACCGTTCACCATAATGTTATAGGCGATAGCCTCAAACATTGAACCACAACAACAGGTTACTAACACGGTCAAGGTGTAGAACATAATCATCAAGAGTAGACCACTCAAAGCGAGTTTTAAGATTATCGGTATTACGCTCACAGTGGAAGCCTCTTCATTGTACTTTATGAACACTACACTTGATACAGTATGTATTATCACTGTGAGTATTATACTCAGTAAGTATGGTATTGTGTACACTAACAGTCCAGCGAGATAGTCACTCAAAAACTGTTGAGTTCTGGTCAAAGGAAGTGAGTATATCATGTCTACCTGATGTTTCTTGTAAAGGTAGTCAAAAGTACTTAGAGCTATCGTGAAACCACACAATAGTGCGGCTATCAAGCAACCATATCCGAGTACCATAAAGCCACCTGAAAAATAGTCTGTATTTACAACATCCATTACCATAGCCGTCATGAGTAGTGGCAATCCCAAAAGGTGCAATATGCTTATGACTATTAAATCTTTCTTTAGTTTGCCCACCTTAGCGACAAGGTTTGCGTAAAAGTGGGATTTGAAGTTACTTTTGAACTTCTTATCTGTCGATTCCATTGAAATCATAACCTAGAGCCTCCATTTCATAGATAAATATTTCCTCCAGTGTGAGCGGTATAACTTCCAACACGACTGGATTTTTACTTGCAAACTGTTCATGGATTTTGTCTTCGTCACCACGTATGATAAAGTGGTACACGCTCTGTTGATGGTCAAAGTGTAGGATATCAAGGTCAGGGAAATCCTGAGCGATGTATTGCTGTGGGAGTGCTGAATCTAGTTGAGGGAACACGACTTGCACCTTATGCACGTTTGATTTTACGCTATCTAAATCACTGTTGAACACTACGCTACCTTTATGTATCAATGCGACACTGTCACATAATTCGTTAATCTCTTTCAAGTTGTGCGAAGATATGATAGTCGTTAAGTTTCTATCTAGCATAGCATCCACGAGCATCCTCTTTACGATGATACGCATAGTAGGGTCTAAACCATCAAAAGCCTCATCAAGTAGGAGGTAATCCGTTTGACACGCCAAGCCAACTATCATGATAGCTTGTCGTTTCATACCTTTTGAAAACGTGTTAATCTTCTTGTTTAGCGGTAGGTTTATGGTACTCCTTAACCTCTCGAAAAGCTCTTCGGAAAAGTTTGGATAGAAACCTTTATAGAAGTTTTTCAAACCCTTTAACGTGAACTTCCCAAACTGGATGGTCTCATCATTTATGAAGAACACCCTCTCTTTAACCTTAGGATTGTTGTAAGCTTCCTCACCGTCGATACTTACAGTACCTTCATCTTCAGTGTAGATACCACACAGCAACCTCAAAATTGTGGACTTTCCTGCACCATTAGAACCTAGCAAACCAAAGGCAGTCCCTGATGGTATGGTTAAGTTTACATTGTCTAGTACAGTGAAATCGTCAAACCTTTTGAATACGTTGCTTAATTCAATCATTTTTGTTCATCTCCTCAATTCTATGTATAAGCTCATCTTTAGTAATGCCGGTATTCAAAGCCTTTTGGACGCACTCATCAAAGGCTAGGAACATACTTCTTTTAGTGGTATCATCCGAAACCTTAGCCACGAAACTACCCCTACCCGTCAATGAATATATTATGCCGTCGTGTTCAAGTTGATTGTAGGCTTTAACCACAGTGTTAGGATTTACCCCTAACTCCTTGGACAAAGCTCTTATGCTTGGCAATTGGGAGTTCTCCTTGAGAACCCCCTTGATGATTAATTCTACTGTCTTATTATACAACTGCTCATAGATTGGTGTACGACTCATTAAATCGATATCAAACATTTAGACATACTCCCTCTCAAGTGTACTATTTATTATAGTACACTTAGTATAACACACTTCTTTTGTCATGTCAATTACAAATCAGTTACATTTTGTTATAATGTTATAACGTAAATTCAACGCATTGTACGGAACGACGCCCACGTCGTTCCGCAAATTTGACGAAGTCAAATCAATGTTTGTGTTTTTAAATTAAAAAAATTATCAATCAAGCTCCGCTTGATTTTAAGGAACGGTCACAGCCCGTTCCCTACATGGGATTTTCAAACTTTTAGAATTTCCT
>CAZWRW010000090.1:0-6736 GCA_964636465.1 uncultured Ruminococcus sp.
GTTTGTGTTTGGTGAATATATTTAATAAAAAATCAATCACACTGCGTGTGATTCTAAGGAACGGTCACAGCCCGTTCCCTACATAAGATTCCAAAGTTCCAAATATATAAGAAAATCGGGAGTGTGGCAAAAGTAGTCACTTGTTCCCGATTTTTTTTCAAAAAGGGTTGAAAAAATGTCAATATTATTGTATAATTAAGCAAGAAAGTTTTTCAAGCAAACCTTTTTTGCAACACTGAACACAGTCCAAAACCTACTATGGATACCATATACCATATGAAAAAGTATGGTACACAAATCTGTCCTAGAAAGTTTAGTGGCAAGTGGGAATAATCCCAAACGTTCCAGTGCATAATGATATTGACTACCACACCCACGACTAGCTCAAAGTAGGTTATGATTCCTGCACCGATTAGGTACTTAATCCACCAGTTTAGCTTAGTTCGTAGGTTGATTTCATACATAAGTAGCAGACACACACCACCAGTTAGCACCATGCTCCAATGGGTGTAACCCCTTGCAGATACTTCTATGAACGCATAGGTTAGTCCACCTAGCAGGAAGACCAAACCTCTAACGGAAATATCATCTAACGACATACTAACACCACCATCCAAAACTTGATAATTTGACACTGTATAGACTTATAGTATTATTTGCTTGAATAGGTTTTTTATACATAATTTGTGAAAGGATTTTATAATCACATGAGAAAGAATTGCATATTGATGCACATTTCAAGTTTACCATCAAAATATGGTATCGGTAAGCTTGGCAAGAGTGCCTACAACTTTGTGGATTTCTTAAACGAAAGTGGTGTAAACTGTTGGCAGATACTCCCCTTGACCCCAACCAGTTACGGCGATAGTCCATACTCATCATTTTCAGCGTACGCAGGAAACCCATACTTTATAGATTTCGACATACTAAGACATGAAGGTCTACTAAAACGTGAAGATTATCAAGGTATCACATGGGAAAGCTCTCACGATAGCGTAGACTACACCATACTTTATGAAAACTGTTATAAGGTTCTAAGGGTGGCTTTTGATAACTACAACTCTGAACTCTCTGAAAGTTATCAAGAGTTCAAAAAAGATAACGCCTTTTGGCTCGATGATTACGCTACTTTTATGACATTAAAGTTTCAAAATGACGGCAAACCTTGGAGCGAATGGGCTAAAAAGTATGCTTTAAGGAATCAATCCAGTATGAACGCATTGAATAAAAACTTCGCTAAGGATATCGAGTTTTTTAAGTTTATACAGTACAAGTTCTATGAACAGTGGTTCAACCTCAAGAAGTACGCCAATGATAAGGGTATAGAAATCATTGGAGATATGCCTATCTATGTAGCTTATGACAGTTCCGACGTTTGGGCGAATCATAAAATGTTCCTACTAGACAAGAACGGCAAACCTATAGATGTCGCTGGTTGTCCACCTGACGTTTTCTCACCTACTGGACAACTTTGGGGTAACCCTATCTATGATTGGGAATATCACAAAAAGACTAAATACTCTTGGTGGGTATCAAGGATTAATCACGCCTCAAAGATTTATGACGTGGTTAGAATCGACCACTTTAGAGGTTTTGAAAGTTACTATACTATCCCATACGGTTCTAAAGATGCGGTAATCGGGGAATGGCGTAAAGGGCCTGATATTGAACTTTTCCAAACGTTAGAAGATAAACTCGGTAAGTTGAATATCATCGCTGAAGATTTAGGCTTTATTACTCCAGAGGTTCAAGAACTCCTAGACAAGACCGGTTTCCCTGGTATGAAAGTCATGCAGTTTGCGTTCGATAACCCACAGAATCAGTACCTACCACACAACTTTACGACTAACAACTGTATCGCATACACAGGCACTCACGACAATGACACCGTAAACGGTTGGGTATCCACACAGGATAAGAAGACTATAAAGTTCTGTAAGAAGTATCTTCACGTCAAGAAGAAGAAACAGATTGCTTGGGCTATGGTCGAACAGACTTGGGCGAGTGTCGCAAATGTGGCAGTCGCACAGATTCAGGACTTTTTAGAGGTAGGCTCAGAGGGCAGAATGAACACTCCATCGACATTGGGCAACAACTGGCAGTTTAGAACTCACGAATGTGACTTCTCTCCAGTGCTATCCAAGAAGATTTACAAACTCAATGAACTCTACAACAGGTTGACCCCTACAGTCGATACCCCTAAGGATTCTACTGTTATGGAAATCGTCACAGACAAGGATTCCAACGCTATAGACAACGTAGCGAGTGAGTTTTCCGAAACTACTCCCGAAACGACAGAAAAGTAAATACGATTGAATTTTTGTAGGGAACGTCGCCCACGACGTTCCGCAATTTTGCAATGCAAAGTTGAATTATCAAGTTCAATAGAAATATATTTATATCAAGGAGGAATTTTCCAATGAACAAAGAGCTTTTTAAACAACAGTTTAGTAACTATCTTGGTAAAGATGTTACTAAGGCTACCCCTCAAGAGGTACACAACGCCTTGGGTAAGACAGTAATGGACTACATCAAGAACGACTGGAACGACAGCAAGGAAAGACATCTTGCTAACAGACGTGCTTGTTACCTATCCATGGAGTTTTTAGTAGGTAGAGCAGTCTATAATAACCTACTATGTTTAGGTATCTATGATGAGGTTGAAGAGATTTTCAACTCTATGGGTACTTCACTAAGCGTACTCGAAGATATCGAAGACCAAGCACTAGGTAACGGCGGTTTAGGAAGACTCGCAGCGTGTTTCCTAGATAGTGCATCAACACTATCCCTACCACTAGATGGCTATGGTATTAGGTATAAGTACGGTATCTTTAAGCAGACTATCGTGGACGGTTTCCAACACGAAGAGCCTGACAACTGGACTAAGTACGGCGACCCTTGGAGTGTTCGCAATGATGACGACAGCATACAAATAGACTTTAACGGACAATCCGTATTGGCTGTGCCTTACGATATGCCTGTAATATCTTATAAGGGTAAGAACGTCGGTACTCTTAGACTTTGGCAAGCTGAACCTATAGAACTCTTCAACTTTGACCTTTTCAATCAACAGAAGTATCTAGAAGCATCTAAAGAACAGATTTCTGCAGAAGATATTTCAAGGGTACTATATCCTAATGACGACACCAGAGAAGGTAAAAAGTTAAGACTTAAACAACAATACTTCTTTAGTAGTGCATCCCTACAGGATATCGTAAAGAAACACAAGGCTAGATTCGGTACTCTAGAAAATCTAGCTGACTATGTGACCATCCAACTTAACGATACTCACCCAGTAATATCAATCCCTGAATTGATTAGACTTCTCGTAGACTATGAGGGTATGAGTTTCAATCAAGCCTTTGAAATAGCTTGTAAAGTATTCAACTATACTAACCATACCATCATGCAGGAGGCTCTCGAAAAGTGGGAATGCTCACTAGTAGAAGAGTTACTACCTAGAATCTTCGCTATAATCATCCAAATTAATGAGAAGTTTATCTCCGATATGCATATAAAGGGTATCGACGTTGAGACCATCAATAGGATTAAGTTAATCCAAGGAAATCTAGTGCATATGGCGAACATCGCAACATACTGTTCACAGTACGTAAACGGCGTTGCTGAAATCCATACACAGATACTAAAAGACCAAACCCTCGCTGATTGGTACAAGATTTATCCTGAACGTTTCCAAAACAAGACTAACGGTATCACTCAAAGAAGATGGTTAGCTCTATGTAACAGAGAACTCTCCAATATGCTTACTACTAAATTAGGTTCTGAAAGTTGGGTATCAAACCTTGACGAACTCAAGAAACTCCTACCACTCGCAGATGACAAGGAGACTATCAAAGAGTTTATAGACATCAAGGACTTAAAGAAACGTCAACTTGCTGACTACATCAAGAAGATGGACAACATCGAAATAGACCCTAACACTATCTTTGATATTCAAATCAAGAGACTTCACGAATACAAGCGTCAACTCTTGAATGCGTTCTCTATACTATACCTATACTTCGGTATTAAGGACGGTTCTATCAAAGATTTCACACCTACTACGTTTATCTTTGGAGCAAAATCTGCACCAGGTTACAGACGTGCTAAGGGTATCATCAAGTATATTAACGAGATTGGCAAGTTTATCGCAAACGACCCAGAAGTTAATAGTTTAATCAAAGTAGTGTTCATATCCAACTACAACGTATCCTATGCGGAAAAGCTAGTCGCAGGTGCTGACGTTTCCGAACAGATTTCTACAGCAGGTACAGAGGCATCAGGTACTGGTAACATGAAGTTGATGCTAAACGGTGCTGTAACTCTAGGAACTTATGACGGTGCTAACATCGAAATAGTACAAGAAGCCGGTGAAGAGAACAATTACATCTTTGGTGCTAGGGTTGAAGAGTTGGCTGAAATCATGCCTAACTATCAAAGCAGAAAGCTATTCGCTGAAAACCAAAAGATTCAAAGAGTCGTTTCCACTCTCATTGATGGTACATTCTCCGATGGTGGCACAGGCGTATTTAGAGAACTTTACTTCTCATTACTTGAAGGTGCTAGTTGGCATTCTCCTGATAACTACTATCTACTTGGTGACCTCGAAAGCTACGTAGATGCTAAGCTAAGAGTCAACAAGGACTACAAAGACAGAGAAACTTTTGCTAAGAAGTGCTTTATCAACACTTGTAACGCTGGTAAGTTCTCCTCCGATAGAACCATCAGGGACTACGCCGAAAATATTTGGCACATCAAAGAAGTTTAAAATTAACGCCAGTTCGATATATCTGTGAGATTTGAGAATCCCATGTAGGGAACGGGCTGTGACCGTTCCTCAGAATCACACGCAGTGTGATTGAATATGTCGAATAGGCGTTCACATACACAAACGGCAACCGCATATTGAGCGATTGCCGTTTAAACATTTTTTAGAGGATATCATCAATTAATTGCTGTTGGTGGTTGGAAAGAACGGTTTCAATGAGTTGGCAAACTGAGCAATGGGCATAGTCTGTAGCCAAACGTGTCCTGGACCTGTAACCTTGGTATTGAAAAGTCCCTCGCCACCGAATAACACGTTACCAACACCTTGAATAGTCTCAATGTTGATAGAAACTGTGCTATCCATAGCACATAAGTAACCTGTATCCACTAGGAGCGATTCACCTGCCTGTAGGTCATATTCCACGATTGAGCCGTCAACCTCTAGGAAGAGCATTCCGTTACCTGTGAACTTCTGCATGATAAAGCCCTCGCCACCAAAAAAGCCTGAGCCTATCTTCTTTTGGAAGAACAACTCCATACTTACACTCTTCTCGGATGCTAAAAACGCTGACTTCTGTGCTACGATATTTCTACCTGAACTTACTGGTACTGCTAATATCTGTCCTGGTACACTAGAACCGAATGCTATCTCACCGAAACCACCTTGTGCGGTGTACTCATTTTGAAATATGGATTCTCTAGTAAGCATCTTGTTGAACATCTTACCGATACCACCACCCATATTAGTGACCATCTGCATATTTTGAGTCATCCAAGTCATAGCACCCTTTTGGCAGACTACAGTCTCCCCTGGATTTAGACCACATATCACAACTGGGAATGGCGCTCCCTTGATTTCATATTGCATTTAATTTTCCTACCTTTCAAAAAGTTTACATCAGCAGTGAAGACTACCAAATCATAAACTTATCATCATCATCTTCTTCAGCGAAATCGTCCCAAGCTCCATGACGTTCGTTATCATCTCGACTGGAATCGTAAAAGAGTTCGCCGTTGCCACCTATAAAGAATGGACTAACCTCTTCTTCCTCCATGGAATCTTCGATGGTTGAATCAACGGTTGAGTCTTCGTAACCCTCGTTTTCGTTGAAGTTGTTGCCTTCGCCATCTTCGTCCTCGTCTTCGTCTTGAATGTAACTGGCTGAATTTAAGTTGTTCAACCTAGCAACTTCCAAACTAACTGAGGAATCCATACTGATAACACTAGCTATAATCATAGCACTAGTGCCGACTATCAGGGGTAAAGAAGTCTTTTTTGTCATCTCAATGTTGTTTGAATCACTGTTTTTTTCGTTTTTATTGTTGCTCATAAGTAATAGAACCTCCAGTTCTCATTGTAAAAAGCCGTAAGTATCTTCTGTTCTCTCTCTATGTTTAAATAATACCATATAATTATGGAAATGTCAAGGGGATTGCAAAACCAATACCAAAATGGTATAAATTTGACACAAAATCTATATATTTCAAGCCGTTTCGATATCAATTCTCATGGTATCGGAATTAAACCCATAAGGTAAAACTTTTCTTAAAGGCAACACCCTGATGCTTTTACCATCATATAGGATTATCTCAAAGTTTGGTTTACAGAACTCGTTCATGACCTGTATACACGCTCCACACGGATAACAGTACTGCGAAATCTCTTCACCTTGAGTGCCTCCTACTATGGCTATTGCCGAAAATTCTAGCTTTCCCTCGGTGATTGCCTTGAATATGGCTGTACGCTCGGCACACATACTCATTGAATATGAGGCGTTCTCGACGTTGCAACCGTCATATATAGTGCCATCCTTGGTAAGCAGACTAGCTCCCACGGTAAACTTTGAATACGGTGCATAAGATTTTTCTCTCATCTTTAAAGCGTTTTGTACTAAAACATCGTAACACATTAATATAACACTCCCCAAAAAATTACTGGTACTATACTATACATAGTACCAGATTAAAA
>CAZWRW010000091.1:0-6573 GCA_964636465.1 uncultured Ruminococcus sp.
GTATCTTTTTAATTACCAAAAACAGTGTCTCGCATCATTGTGAACCCTACATTTTTAAAAAAAATTTTATTTTTTTTTGATACCATATATTATGCGGAACGCTAGTCAAACGTTCCGCCATGAAATTCCTATTTGCACAAGTTTAAGATATCTTCTTTGGTAAACTTATACTTTTTATTACAGAAGTGACAGCAAACCTCGGTTTCGTCCTGTTCTTCCGCCATCTTGGTGAGTTCCTCACGACCTAGACTTACCAACGCTCTTTCCACACGCTCCTTAGAACAATCACAATGATACGTAGGTGTAGCCTCATCCAAAAGGTTAGGCGTTAGACCGTCCAAAAGTTGCAAGGCTATCTCTTCGGGAGTTTGACCCTCTTCAAGCATGGTAGTAATAGGCTTGATTCCGTCTATGTTCTTCTCAATCGCTGAGATGACCTCCTCACTTGCAAAAGGCAACAACTGTATTAAAAATCCTCCTGCCCTTTTGATAGTCAAATCAGGATTCACTAACACGCCCAAAGCACACACCGTCGGAGTTTGCTCACTAGTAGCGAAATAACTTGCCACATCTTCTGCGACCTCACCTGAAACTATCGGGATAGTGCCTGTGTAAGGCTCTTTAAGACCCAAATCCTTAATCACAGAGAGTGTGCCATCCGTACCGATAGCCCCTTTAACATCGAGTTTGCCGTACTGGTTTAGAGGTATCTCAACCACTGGATTTGATACATAACTCTTGACGTTGCCATGGCTGTCCGCTACGGCGATTAACGCACCTGTAGCACCGTTGCCGTCCATTCGGAGGGTTACGGTGTCGTTTTCGCCCTTTAGACCGTAGCCTATCAACGAAGTTGCGATAGTCAACCTACCTAATCCTGCAGATACTACCGCCGAAGTCTTATGAACTTTTTCTATCTCGTTTACGATATCCGTAGCATCTATTACGGTTGAAACCGCCGAAGCATCCATGGATATTGCTCTCTTTAAGATTGCCATATTCTAATAATCTCACCTTTCTTGATACTCTTTCTTTAAAACTTTTACACATCTACTTTAATTTTCTAGTGACGAACACCACCCTTTCGGAATGGTCATGCATAGGGTTAAAAGTGTCGTCATCGTACATGGCTAGGAGTTTTAAGCCTACGCTCTCAACAGCCTGTACGATATCATCCACACTGTATGCCCATTCGGAGAACTCTTCAGTGTAACGCTTGTAAGATTCCTTTTCGCCACGTTCAAAGAAGTTTAACGTGATGTCTACCCTATCGCCGTTGGGGTCGTAGAAGTTTTCCCATGCACAGAAGACCTCATCGGTTTCGTATATGTATGCGTTGTTGGATAACACTTCCCTATGCTTATAGATGGTGTTCATATCAAAGATAAACAAACCGTTAGGCTCAGCAAAGAGAGAAACTCTGCTAAAAGTCTTCTTGATGTCCTCAAGTGTTGGCAGATGGTTCAAACTATCTAGAACACACAGCGTATTGTCGATAGTTCCGAACATATCCAACTCACGCATATCCTGTAGCAAGTACTGGATGTTTAAACCGCTATCAAACTTCTTATCCAATGCGACGTTCAACATACCGTCCGAAATGTCTGTGCCGATAACGTCATACCCCAACTTTGCCATCTCTTCCGAGATACTACCCGTACCACAAGCCAAATCTAATAGTATTCCTGAGGTGTTTCCTCCGAAACGTTTAATAATCTCATGGAAATGTTCCGCCCGTTGATGATAGTCCACATTTTTAGTTAGGCTGTCATAATAGTATGAGAAGTTGTCATAATAATCACTCATGGGATTCAGCTCCTAAGTTGGTGTCCTGATGGTGTCGAACGTCGCCATCTTTTAAATTTTTCAACCTGTTGAAAACTATCTCATAGCCGTCACTGCCGTAGTGCAACGAGCGATTTACTCTACTGATAGTCGCCGTACTAGCACCAGTCTGCTTGACGATATCACTATATACATGACGGTCACTGAGCATCTTAGCAACTTGCAACCTCTGTGATAGTGACTTCAACTCTAACACTGTACAGAGGTCTTCAAAAAACTTGTAGCATTCGTCTATATTTTCAAGGCACAGTATGGCTTGGAATAGGTCATCAAGAGCCTTGTCTTTTAACTTATCATCGTTCATGGTAGATTTTTAACTTCCTTTCGTACAAAAATATCTTATGATTAACGCCTATTCGATAATTCAATTTTGCGTTATACTAATATTTTAGCACATTACAGTATAAAAGTAAAGAACTTTTTTATTAAAATGTAAGAGTGTCTTATATTTAATCCATGCTGTTACATTAGGGTTTTGAAAATCCTATGTAGGGAACGGGCTGTGACCGTTCCTCAATTTTGCAACGCAAAATTGGATTGTCGAACTTGCATAAAAAAAATATCCAAGATTTTTTTAAAAAACACTTGCATTTTTCTCGAATATGTGTTATTATAATAAGGCATTTTAAGTCCGTTGAGCCTTTCCTATAGGTTCAATGAGGGTTAATGCCATCAAATGACATTAAATTGGACGTTCTTCTGCATTTAAAGTTACTAAGTATAGGAAGAAACAACCCCAGAGATGGCAGAGTTTCGTTTGACCTAAGGCTACTACGGTGTTAGGAGCGTCTAAAAGTATTATTAGGAGGATTTTTTAAATGAACGCATTAGAGTTGATTTCTCAAAGCAGTTTAAAGGCTGAAACACCTGAACTTAACATCGGTGATACTGTTAAGGTTCACGTTAGAATTAAAGAGGGTGACAAGTACAGAATACAAGTTTTCGAGGGTACTATCATCGCTAAGAAGCACGGCGGTATCCAAGAGACTTTCACAGTAAGACGTGTTGCTCACGGTTGTGGTATCGAGAGAGTATTCCCAGTACATTCACCTGTAGTTGATAAGGTTGAAATCATCAGGAGAGGTAAAGTTCGTAGAGCTAAACTTTACTACCTACGTGATAGGATGGGTAAGGCTGCTAAGGTTAAAGAGGCTATCCGTTAGTTTTGGACGGTCATTTTGATACCGTCTTTCTCATTAAAAAGGGGGACGTTACGTCCCTTTTTTTGCTATACTGCAAAATTTCGGAGGGTTATATATGGACAATTTTAACGATAACAACCTACAAAGTCAAGAAGATTCTACTACCGCCGAAAATTCTGACAACAACTCCAATGAACCTGAACAAGAGGGTCAAAGCAAGAGTAAGAAGATTATCGACGACATTTGCGACATGGTTGAGTCAGTGCTGTTTTCAATATTTACTGTAATATTAATCTTTACGTTTTTGTTTAAGGTTGCCTCAGTAATAGGTACTTCCATGATACCTACTCTAGAAGAGGATGACAAACTAATCATAGCATCTGCTTTTTACAACAACCCTAAGCAGAAAGATATCATCATAGTAGATTCCCAAAACGCACACCTTCCAAAAGACACTGACGGTGATGGCGTAGTCGATGACGTTGTAGAATCCGAGGGCATAAACAAGACTATCGTTAAGCGTGTAATAGCTACCGCTGGACAGACCATCGACATAGACTTTAGTACAGGTAACGTCTCCATAGATGGTGAAGTCATTCATGAAGCCTACATCAACGATTTAACGCTCTTAGATGAGAGTAAAGGTGAGTTTGAATATCCGCTTACCATCCCAGAGGGTTATGTGTTCGTGTTAGGTGACAATCGTGGAGTTTCAAAGGATAGTCGTAGTTGTGAAATCGGTCTAATAGACATAGACGACATAGTAGGTAAAGTAGTGTTGAGAATCTCTCCAATGGAGAAGTTCGGCTTTTTGGAGTAACCATGTGCTAACACCAATCGGCAGATTTACGGAACGACGTGGGCATCGTTCCCTACAAAAACATATATGTGGGGTTTTGAAAAGCCAGTGTAGGGAACGGGCTGTGACCGTTCCGCAGAATCAAGCGAAGCTTGATTGGATTTAATATATCGAATTGGTGTTAATCAATGCAAATGGATTGAAATCAGAAAGGATATCTCTTATTTATGGAAGTTAAGAACATTCAATGGTTTCCTGGACATATGGCGAAGACTCGTCGAATGATTAAGGAAAACCTATCTTTAGTGGATGGCGTGGTAGAAATTTTAGACGCTAGGATACCTTTTTCAAGTAGGAATCCTGAGATGGATAAGATGGTCAAGGGTAAGCCAAAGATGTTGCTCTTAAACAAATCCGACTTGGCAGACCCAAACGTCACAAACCAGTGGATAGACTACTATAAGAAGTTAGGAGTATCTGCAGTGTTACCTATAGACTGTAAGAGTGGTAAGGGAGTAAAATCTTTCTTACCTACTTTAAAAGGTCAAGTGTTGAATGAAATCATCGCTAGGCGTGAGAGAAAAGGCATGGTAGGTGTACCTCTAAGGATTATGATAGTCGGTATACCTAACGTTGGGAAGTCATCTTTTATCAATAAGATGGCTGGTGGAAAACGTGCTAAAGTCGAAGACCGTCCGGGAGTTACTCGTACTAAGCAATGGGTAAGGTTCGGTGAAGACGTTGAAATGCTCGATATGCCAGGGGTACTTTGGCCTAAGTTTGAAGACCAAACGGTCGCACATAAGTTGGCGTTTACTGGTGCGGTTAAAGATGACGTAATCGACATTGAAACCCTCTCCATGATGTTGCTTGAAAACTTAGCTGAAAACTATCCTAAAGCTCTAACAGAACGCTATAAGGTAGAACTCTCCCCTGAAGATGACGGAATCACACTACTTGACAAGGTAGGTCGTAAGAGAGGTATGTTGCTTTCGGGTGGCGTGGTGAATACTGAGAGGGCATCCATCATGGTTATGGACGAATTTAGAGGCGGAAAACTTGGTAGAATCACTTTGGAAACACCAAAATCTATAACTACTAAATAGGAGCATACGATTTATATTATGAACATTTCTAACGAGTTACTCGCCTTTGATGGTGAGTTTAGAAAAGACCATAAAATCATCTGTGGGGTGGACGAGGCTGGACGTGGTTGTCTAGCTGGTGAAGTCTATGCAGGTGCGGTAATCTTCGACGAAACCGCCTATTTCGAGGGCTTAAACGACAGTAAGAAACTATCTGCTAAGCAACGTGACATCCTCTATGATGAGGTAATATCTAAGTGTATGTGCTACTGTGTAGCTACCGCAACCGTTCAAGAGATTGAAGAGATTAACATCTTGAATGCAAGTATGTTGGCTATGAAACGTGCTGTCGAGGGTTTGAGTATCAAGCCTGACCTAGTCCTAGTGGATGGCAATAAAACTCCAAACTTGGACATACCAGTACAAAGCATAGTCAAGGGTGATGGAAAATCTTTCAGCATTGCGAGTGCCTCCATATTGGCTAAGGTTTCAAGGGATAGGTACATGGTCGAGATGGCTAAAAAGTATCCACAGTACGAATTTGACAAGCACAAGGGTTATGGTACTAAGTTACACTATCAAAAGCTTACGGAGTTTGGAGAGTGTGAAATACATAGACCATCTTTTTTAAAGAAGTTCTATGAAAAACTATAACAAGAGTATCGGCAACCTTGGCGAAGTGGCTATATGTCACTACGTTTCAAACCTTGGATTTGAAGTCGTGTGTAGGAACTACACTATCCGTGGTGGTGAGATAGACATCATAGCGTGTAACGATGAGTATATCCTGTTTATTGAGGTTAAGACTCGTATATTGAACGCATTGACTAGTGGATTTCAAGCCATCACAAAGAGTAAAAAGAAGTGCATAGCTAGGACGGCTTCGCACTTTTGCATGAATCAAAAGATTAAACTTCAGCCACGTTTCGATGTGGCAGAAGTCACAATAGATGGTAATCAAAACGTTTTGGACATTCAATACTATCCTAACGCTTTCGATACCACAGATTTGGGAGTATATATCCCAATATTTTAACACCAATTCGATAGTTTAAATTGGCGTTAAATATTTATTATATTATTTTAGATTGTTAAGGGTGATTTTTATGTTTTACAAGAGTACTAGAAATAGCTCAATAAAGGTAGATAGTGCTACAGCTATCTCACAGGGAATTTCAGTAGAGGGCGGACTCTTCCTACCTAGTGAGATTCCTACTATCAGCCTTGAGGAAATCAAGGCTATGGCAAATATGTCTTATGCTGATAGGGCTTTCAACGTGTTCAAGAAGTATCTAACAGACTTCACAGATGCTGAAATCCATTACTGCACAGACAACGCCTACACTACTAAAAGTTTCGATACTGAAAACATCGCTGAGATTGCACACCTCTTTGATGGTACTTATATGCTTGAACTTTGGCATGGTCCAACTTGTGCTTTTAAGGATATGGCTCTACAGATACTACCATACTTTTTAACTACTTCCATCAAGAAGTTAAACGTTGATAAAAAAGTAGTAATCTTGGTAGCAACTTCAGGAGATACTGGCAAGGCTGCACTCGAAGGCTTTAAGGATGTCGAGGGTACTCAAATCATGGTATTCTATCCAGAGGATGGCGTATCACCTATGCAAAAACGTCAGATGACTACACAAGAGGGTTCTAACGTAGGCGTGTGTGCTATCAAGGGCAACTTTGACGA
>CAZWRW010000092.1:0-6530 GCA_964636465.1 uncultured Ruminococcus sp.
AACATATTATAAAAATAAAGGTGTTTTTAATATGATTAAGATTCAAATACCCTCCACAAGTGCGAACTTGGGGGCAGGGTTCGATGCCCTTGGTTTGGCTCTAAAGTTTTACAACTACATCGAAATGGAAGAGAGCGACACCATAGACATCTCTTCGGCTGACGAAACCCCCGTGCCAACTGATGAGACTAACTTAATATACACTTCTGCTAAGACGTTGTATGATATCTGTGGTAGGAAGTTAAAGGGTCTAAAGATAGTTCAAGAGAACAACATCCCAATGACTAGAGGTTTAGGAAGTTCGTCAGCGTGTATAGTCGGTGGTTTGGTGGGTGCTAACACTTTGATGGGTAACCCATTATCTTTGGATGATATAGTAAACCTTTCCGCTGAAATTGAGGGACATCCTGATAACACAGCACCTGCATTATTAGGTGGCATAGTCACAGCCGTGTTTGATGGTCAAGCGGTGCATTGGGTTAAACAAGCGGTTCATACTGCTTTGAAGTTTGTGGTAATCATCCCTGACTTTGAACTTTCCACTGAAAAGGCACGTTCTGCATTACCTAAAGAGGTTTCCCACAAGGATGCCGTATACAACCTTTCGAGAGCTTCACTGTTTTCGGCTTCGCTATTGACTGGCAAGTATGAAAACCTCCGCACTGCCGTGGATGACAAGTTACATCAACCTTACAGGTTGCCTTTGATTCCACACGCTGATGAGGTGTTCAAATTAGCCTACACATTGGACGCTTACGCCGTATACATGAGCGGTGCTGGACCTAGTATCATGGCAATCGTGGACGAAAAGAACGAGTTCTTTGCTGGGAAGATGCGTTTCGCTTTAGACCAACGAGGTCTAAATAGTTGGCGTGTATTGGAGCTTTCCATAGACAACGAGGGTACTGTATTGATATAAAATTTTAAGAATCCTATGTAGGGAACGGGCTTTGACCGTTCCTCAAATTTGCCGAAGGCAAATCAAAAAATTATCAATCAAGCTCCGCTTGATTCTAAGGAATGGTCACAGCCCATTCCCTACATGAGATTTTCAAATTTTACGGATATTTGATTTTTCGTAGGGAATCGCTTTTTTAGCGTTCCCTACAAATTTTGTATAAAACATATATTTAAAACGTTTGATTTTTTTAAAATCTATGCAAATCTAACGAAAATTCTATAAATACATAAATTACCTTGACTTTTTTCCTGTTATGTTGTAAACTTATACTAGGTTAGCAAGAGCTAACCTTTATGCACATTGATAAGTTAGCTTTGGCTAACAAATTTTAGTCAAGGAGGTTTTAGTATGCCTTTAGCATTTGCAAACGTTGGTCAAGCCAACACAATCAAGAAGATAGGTGGCAGAGATAAGACCAAAAAATTCTTAGAGAATCTAGGGTTTGTAATCGGTGGTACGGTTACGGTAATCAGTGAGAATGCTGGTAATCTAATCGTGAACATCAAGGAGACTAGGGTAGCAATCAGTAAAGAGATGGCTAGTAAGATTATGGTGTAAATAGGTGTCAATTCGATATGTTGGGACGGGCTTAGACTGTTCCACATGACTACATACAAACATTTGAAAAGAGGTTTTTATTATGGTTACACTTAGAACCGCAAAAGTCGGTGAGACCGTAAAAGTCAAGAGGCTACACGGTGAAGGTGCCTTGAAAAGACGTATCATGGACATGGGCATTACTAAGGGAGTAGAGGTCTACATTAGAAAGGTAGCACCATTGGGCGACCCTGTAGAGGTAACCGTTAGAGGTTATGAACTCTCACTCAGAAAAGCCGATGCTGAGATGATAGAAGTTGAATAATCAAGTTATAAACCTTATAGGGAACGCATTGGTAGACTTCCATCAATGGTGTTCCCTATAAGTGATATATTTAAAAAAAGTATTGTTTTTTAAAGGTTAGCGTAAGCTAACTTTTTGACGTAACGTTAAGTTGAATCGTCATAGTATAGAAAGGGGATTGATTTTTTAAATCATGAGTATTAAAGTCGCATTGGCGGGTAACCCTAACTGCGGTAAGACTACACTGTTTAACCTATTAACGGGTTCGAATCAGTACGTAGGAAACTGGCCTGGAGTTACCGTCGAGAAGAAAGAGGGTAAGCTCAAAGGGCATTCGGATGTCACAGTAGTAGACTTACCTGGTATATATTCGCTATCGCCGTACACACTGGAAGAGGTCGTAGCTAGAAAGTTCTTGTTAGATGAGAATCCTGATGTAATTTTGAACATCGTGGACGGCACGAACTTAGAGAGAAACCTCTACTTGACCACACAGCTTGTTGAGTTGGGAATCCCAACGGTTATGGCTATCAACATGATGGACGTAGTTAGAAAGAATGGTGACAACATCAATTCAAGTGAGCTATCGAAAGAGGTAGGCTGTGCGGTAGTTGAAATTTCAGCTTTAAAGGGCAACGGTATCGACAACGCCATCAATGAGGTTTTAAAAGTCGGAAACGATAAGAAAAAGTTTGAATTTCAACATAGGTTTGCGGATAGTATCGAGAGTGTGCTAACCAACATTGAGAATGAAGTTTTAAGCTCCATCCCTGAGGATAGAAAACGTTGGTACGCTGTAAAAGTCTTCGAGGGAGACGAAAAGGTCGTAACCGAATTTTCGATACCACAAAGCATTTCAGAAAGTATCACCAGTGTTGAAGATGAGTTCGACGACGATGCGGAAAGTATCATCACCAATGAGAGGTACACGTACATCAGTTCGATAATAGGAAAGTGTTACAAGAAGAAAAACAAGGGCGGACTCACCACTTCCGATAAGATAGACCAAATCGTTACTAATAGATTTTTAGCTTTGCCAATCTTTGCGGTAGTAATGTTCATAGTATACTACATATCGGTAACCACGGTGGGAACTATCCTTACAGATGCTACTAACGGTTTCTTTGAGGACACAGTCGCACCCGCCGCACAGACTGCATTAGAAAATGCTAACTGTGCAGAATGGCTCACAGGCTTAATAGTAGATGGTATCATCGGTGGTGTGGGAGCTGTATTAGGTTTCGTTCCACAGATGTTAGTACTATTCTTATTCTTAGGTTTCCTTGAGGGTTGCGGATATATGGCTCGTATAGCTTTCGTAATGGATAGAATCTTCCGTAAGTTTGGATTGTCAGGTAAATCGTTCATTCCAATGTTGATAGGTACAGGTTGTGGAGTTCCAGGTGTTATGGCATCAAGAACTATCGAAAATGAACGTGACAGAAGAATGACTATCATGACTACGACATTTATTCCATGTGGAGCTAAGTTGCCAATCATCGCTTTGATAGCCGGTGCATTGTTCGACAATGCCGGATGGGTAGCTACTAGTTGTTACTTCGTGGGCGTGGTTGCGATAATCACATCAGGTATTATGTTGAAGAAGTTTAAAATCTTCTCAGGTGAACCTGCTCCTTTCGTAATGGAGTTGCCTTCATACCATATGCCAACCGTAAATAACTTATTACATTCCGTTTGGGAACGTGCTTGGAGTTTCATAAAGAAGGCTGGTACTATCATCCTAATATCTTCAATCATACTATGGGCATTACAAGCATTCGGTGTAGAAGATGGTTCATTCGGAATGGTTGAAGACTTAGAAAACTCAATCCTAGCAAGTATCGGTAACGTACTAGCACCAATATTTAAGCCATTAGGTTTCGGTAACTGGAAGTCAGCAGTAGCAGTAATCACTGGACTAATCGCTAAGGAAAACGTAGTAGCAACGTTCGGTGTACTATACGGCGGTCTTGACGAAGTAGCCGAAGACGGTAACGAAATTTGGGAAGCTCTAAGAGCAGTTATGACTCCTCTTCAAGGTTATGCTTTCCTAGTGTTCAACTTGTTGTGCGCTCCATGCTTTGCAGCTATAGGTGCTATCAAAAGAGAAATGAACAACGGCAAATGGACAGTATTTGCAATTGCATATCAGTGTGTGTTTGCTTACATAGTATCCTTGATAATCTACCAAGTAGGCAGTGCAATCCAAGGAAACTTACACGCAGTAGGTTTTGTAGTAGCACTCATCTTGATAGCTATGCTAATCTTCCTACTAGTTAGACCTTACAATGATAGTACTAAAGGCAGTACACTCTCCGTAGAAAAGGCAATGAAGTAGGTACGTTTCGGAACGTGATGTGAACGTTCCATCAAAAGAATTTGGAGGTAGACATATTATGATAGAATTTTTAAGTAACAATTTAGCAACCATAGTAGTGGGCTTGATACTCTTAGCAATCGTCATTGCAATAGTCTACTCCATGGTGAAGAATAAGAAGAATGGAAAGTCCAACTGTGGCTGTGGGTGTGAACATTGTGCGAGTTCCGCCGTGTGCCACGGTACTAAAAAACGAGAAAAATAGATTTATAATTTTGGGCGGTCGCTTATGATGTGACCGCCTTTAATTTTTTGATTTGCCTTCGGCAAATTTGAGGAACGGTCACAGCCCGTTCCCTACATGGGATTTTCAAATCGGACAGCTTGTTCACCACAAAAAAATCTCGATTTTTGTTTGTGCAATAGTAACATATAACCTTGAAGATTTACTAATATTTTCGGCACTAAATTCACTGACAAAATTTAAAAAATGTGGTATAATAAGTATACTGTTAGACTACACATTTTAGTTTAAAATTATCGAGCAACTTCCAATAGCAATTATAGTTTGTAATCAAATTTTAATTGACTTGCTACTAATAAAGTGATATAATTATTAAGACAGCTGATTTGAAAACATCAAGTTTAAAGTTTCATGTAAATTTTGATTTTGAATAGCGTTAAAATTCTAAATAGAGAAATTCTAAAGAGTCTTTTAGGACGTTAGATATAAAGGGTTGCGGGTACAATCCGACTGATGGGGAACTATCAGTGAATGGGTTCTGCGTACTTTTAAATTAGTAGGTTAGAACTTTACCTAGGTATTTTCTGGAGGTTTGATTTTTATTATGAAAAATAGATTCAAGAAAGTGTTAGCAGGTACACTAATTTTAGCACTGACTACTATGTACGGTGGCATGGTTTCAACAATTTCCGCCACTTCTGATGATGACGACGAAGACACAACCACTACTAGTGTCACCCTCGATGATGACGACGAAAGCGTTAGCGGAACTACTTCTATAATCATGGTGGACACCGTATTGGAGGGTGCTTCTGCATATAATGGACACTCTTACAAACTATTCGACGTTGCAATGAGTTGGAACGAGGCTGAAAAATACTGTGAATCTCAAGGCGGACACTTAGTAACTATAACCTCAGCTGATGAGCAACAGTTTGTTTCAAGTATAGCGAGTCATTCCAGCAAGAAGAACGTATGGCTCGGTGCTACTAAAAATTCCGATGGCAAGTACGCATGGGTAACCGGTGAACCTGCACAGTTCAGCAACTGGAGCGATGGCGAACCTTCTAACTATAACAACTCCGAAAACTGCGTAATGATGTATACATATTCTAACAGTTTAGTAAGTCTCGGTGAATGGAACGACGTAGCATCTACTGGTGGTACAGTAAGTGGATTCACCATCGAAGATATTGGTTTCATATGTGAGTGGGACTTTTCAAACCAAACTACCACGACTACATCCGTAAATTCCGATAGCATGACCACTACTACCACTACCATGATTACAGACTACAAACTCGATAGTGAGGGCAACATCGTAACTGACGCTGATGGAAATCCTGTAGTAACTAATCAAGATGGTAACATCATTCAAAATGAACAGTTGAACGCCACTACCACAACAACAGAAGTAACTACCAAGACTCCTAATCTAAACATTTCCGTAATCACTCCACAGACTTCAATAGTTACTACTGCTGATACTATCGGTACTTCCGAAGTGGTTACAACCATTCAAGATACTAGCAATTCAAACATCAAGTACCTATACAACGGACATACTTACCAAATTTTCGAGAACATGAATCTAAGTTGGAACAATGCCAAGGCTTATTGTACAGCTCTAGGTGGACACTTGGTAACCATCACAGATAGGAACGAACAAGACTTTATCAACGCAATCATCAATAATAACCCTAAGCCTAACCTCTGGATTGGTGCGGAAAGAAATCTCGATGGCTCATACTCATGGGTAAACGGCGAAGACTTCCTATACAACAACTGGATTGACGGCGAAGAGTTGAACTACTCTACAGATTCCGACATTGCCGTAGTAGTACAAACTTATGACACTGACGAAAATTCTCCATGTGGTACTTGGGCAGACATCTCAAAGGATGGCGGTGCAAGTTCAGGATATAGCATCCAAGAGATTGGCTTTATCTGCGAATGGGACGAAGAACTCGAAGGAGCTTATCAACTCGCTGATATGGGCATAGAAATCAACAATACATCCAGCGACACTACCACCACTGAAGATAATTCTAACCCACTTATCAAGTACATAGTTATTGGCACATTGGTCGTTGCTGTAATCGTGTTTATGGTAGCTACTACACTTCCAAAGAAAGAAGAGAAGTAAATCACCTACGTATGTGGGTTG
>CAZWRW010000093.1:0-6488 GCA_964636465.1 uncultured Ruminococcus sp.
ACGACGTTCCTTATATAATTATCATTTTTTAGAATCTTAATCCCTAGAGGTTTCAACAGGTTCAAAACGGATACGTATCTTTGGAAGTTCCTCTATAGTGGTGTAAGTGTTATAAAGACCATCTTCAGTAGATGTGTCATTTTCACCAGTTTGAGGAGGTGCAAAAATCTTTAAAGTTAGGTCAGTTTCGCCAGTGAGAGGCTTTTCAAAGAATGCTCCCATTAGGTCGATAGTCTTCGCCTTTGGTGACTTATAGAACCACTTGCCGTTGATTTCTAACATTAGATTTAAATCATTATCGAAAGTAACCTCACAGAAGTGTGGATTCTTTTCAAAGTGTAGAGGTATCGCTAAACCCTCAGCATCTTCGGAACCGCCCCACCTCAACGTGATAGGTAGACTAACCTCTTCACCAGTGGAGAGTTCAGGCATAAACCATTCACTGTTGATAATCTCCTTGTAAGTCTGCATGACTGGTTGTTCTATGCCAGTATCGGAATAGTTAGGGTCTTCAATCTCCAAACCTAGACGACCCCTATCTCTAAACTGATAGAACGTAAAACCACTAAACCATGTTGCATTATCCTTTTGGAGTAGGTCACAGAAATCTTTGACCATTTGAGCTTGTTCGTATGCACCTGTTACGTCGCCATCGGCGTTGAACTCCGACATTACCATAGGTTTAGATTCTCCACCGTTTAGATACTTGAAACGTTCATAACTTGCCTTAGTCATATCGTAAGTGAGTTTTACGCTATCACGTTTATGTGAGTTTCCGCCACGTTCAGCGACATCATAAGGCCAACCCCAATGGAGTGCCATATACTTATCTACTGACCAAACGTCAGCAACTGGAATGGTCTGTGCGAACTCTTGTTCTTTTTCCATCTCCTGTTTGTTTAGGTCTTCGATACCACCTATACATATTATCGTGGAAACGTTAGGTGCGTACTCCTTGAGAATCTTACAGAACCTTACGAAAAAGTCCGCTACTTCTTGATATGTACACCTCTTATTGAATGAAAACCAGTTGCCTGTAGCTTCGTGATTGATTCTTAAAAACATACGTCCAAATGGTCTTAAATCTTTAGCGATAGCTATTAGATGTTCATCCGAAACGTGTGGGTCGATGGTTAGAGTTAAGGTTACATCTTGTCCATGTTGACGAATTTCACGCATATAACCGAAAGGTTCAGCATTCTTGTCGCCGTTGCCCACTAGACCGCCCTTGTATGTGAAGTAGTCATCATATGGAAAATCCCATGCGAAAGAAACGTCAGGACTTGCATGAGCCACACTGGCACGTTCAGGGAAACCGTCATCTAATGGGTAGTAGCAGTACATCAGGCTGATACTTCTGTGAGGTCTACCCAACTTGTTTAGTATGTAGTCTTGATTTACATACTCTCCTCTTTCGCTACCGTCGCCCAAATCCACTGCACAACGTGCTTTGCCCATGTGGATGGAATATACTTTTTCGTTACTCATAGAAAATTTCCTTTCTGAAATAAAATGGTTGTGTAATGGTTAATTCAACCTTGGTTTCTTTTGATGGCTCTTCTTGATTATCACCGTTAAAGCTTTCTGTTGATTTTGAATGTTCACATCTGTGAGCATTCCGCCAAACTCTCCATCTAGATTCCACTTGATAGGCTCTTCACTGGTGACCTTTAGTTTGGAAGTCTTAAAGCTTTGGATAATCTCCGAATGTTCATCATTTGAGTTGAAGTTTAATAGTTCTGTCAGTACGTTTTGCAAGTGCAGGATACTTTGCGGTTTCTTAACTAGGATGACTTCAAAAAGTCCATCATCAAACGAAACGTTTTTCAATGTGAACATACCAGCCACGGATTTTGAGTTTGCTATCATTCCGAGAACGTACTCCCCTGAAATCGTTCCGCCGTCATACTCAAAGGTCATGTTGTAGGACTTTATCTCATTGAGACGTTTTAAAGCCTCCATGATATACGCACTATGACCCATGTAATTCTTACTCTTTTGAGGTGTCTCATAAGTGACTTCCGTAAACATACCGAACGCACACACATATGTGAATACTTGGTCACCATTGAATAAGCCGTAATCGGTGACGAACTCTTGACCATCTACGATGGTCTTAGCACAGTTCTCTATACCTTTTGGGATTCCTACACTTCTAGCAAAATCGTTAGTACTTCCAGTAGGTATGTAGCCTATCGGCAGGACGTTATCCGAACTCATCACACCATGTACAGTTTCATTTAGAGTGCCATCTCCACCTGAACAGACTACTAAATCATATTCGTGAGAGTTACACACTCTCTTTACAGTTTCAAATGCATCACCGCAACTTTGAGTAGGTCTAACTGTGACATCGTAACCAGCTTTAACCCAAGTATCTATAATTGTAAACAGTTTTGAAGATACTGTGTTCTTAGTGTTAGCACTTCTCCCTGAGTATGGATTGTATACAAAGAAAATTTTTTTCACGCAAAACAAACCTTTCTATACCTAAATATATGTATCACTTATTATAATTATATATTTATAATGCCAGTTTGTCAATAGATAGTTATGGGATAATATCTATAAACCCATGCTGTCACATGGCGGAACGACGTGGGCGTCGTTCCCTACATAATATTTTCAAACCTCAAAAAAAACGGAACGCCAATCAATTTTGACGTTCCGCAAATAATAACTATTACTTATTAACTAATTAACTATTCTTGTTCTTCGTCGTCACCGTCGTTAGAGTAGTCGTTGTCCGAACTGCTATGGTTGTTTGATGGTGCTTCTGTAACTTTGCTGTTATAGTCTTCACTTTCGGAATATTTTGTAGTGGTCTTAGTAGTAGTCTTCGTAGTGGATTTTGTAGTCTTGTAATTGTCGTCGTCATCGTCATCATCATAAGATTTTTCGTAAGTCGTAGTTTTGGATTTTTCAGTCTTTTCCTCTTCCTCTTCTTCCTCCTCGTAGGTGGTAGTGGTCTTAGACGTTTTCGATTCAGAAGTAGTAGTAGTCTTCTTTTCGGTAGTGGCTACCGTGGTACTCTTAACGGAATAGGTCGTAACTTTGGTAGTGTCATCTTTGTTGGAGCTTTGATTATCCGCATAGGTGACCTCTAGAACTTCACCTCTAGCGATGTTTATAGTCTCACCTGCTTTTGGCTCTGTACTGATTATATAACCATCTTTAGAAGATTTATTAGCTACGGCTATCAATTGATAAGGTATTCCCTTACTTTCTAACAACTTGATGTACTCATCTTTAGTATAGGTACTCATATCGCTAGTTTTGTAGTCAGGGACTTCCGCAGACTTTGGCCCTTTACTAATCTTTAACTTTATGGTGTCGCCCTCTTGATACCTTTCACCTACAGCGATACTCTGTTCAAAGACTTTATCCTTGTCGTATTCGTCGTTGTATTCGTAGGATACTTCAAACCTTAGCTTGTCTTGAATCTCTGAATCCAACTTAACGTCTGCGATGTCTTGGTCTATCAAGTTTTTCATGATATACGTTACAGTCTTAGAATTGTTAGTAGTAGTAACCTCTATGATGTCGCCGTTCTCATCGAATTGGTCATCTTCTATGAAACCGTTATGATGTTCCAATAATGAATTAGTAGTAGTATCCGTTGGGGTGGTTGAGAACATATTTATGAAAACCCATCCCAATATGAAGATTATAGTCAACAATAGGATTCCTATCATCAATGGGAACTTTATCCTATCGAAGAGAGAACCTTTTTCACCACGTTCGACTTCTTCCTCCTTGACAGGACGTTCAGTGCTTGGGGTAGGCTCATTTTTAGGATAGTTTCCGCTCTGTTCATCAAGCATACGTCTAGGTATCTGTATAGTAGAAGAAAAGTTTTCACGTTTGGAGTTTCCGTTGCTTTGGAAAAGCTTAGTCACTAAGTCGGTGACGGTCTGTATACGGTTGTCTATGTTGATAGACAAGCCATCCATTATGGCATTTGATACGCTTTCCGGTATGTCGGAGTTTATCTCAATTGGTGGACAGAGTGGGTTGTTTTCACTCCTATTGATAGCCTCAGTAGGCATACATCCAGTGAGTAGCTTGTACATCACCGCACTGATGCCGTAAACATCTGTCCAAGTGCCTTGCTTACCACTGACCGTGTACTGTTCCGGTGCAGAGTAACCTTTATAAAGTTCTGCAGTGAGTTCGGTGTCCTTAGTTCTAACCGCAGATATACTAAAGTCTGTGAGCATGAGTTCACCACGATTAGTATAGTATATAGTTTCAGGACTGATTGCCCTGTGTATAATCCCAGATTGATGTAGTAAACCTACAGTAGTCAAAAGTTGTGGGAATATTTTAGAGGTTTCATCCCAAGTGAGTTCACCCATGTTGTCTTTTAAGTATTGGCTTAATGTGATTCCCTCGGTGTATTCATACACGGCATAGCTGGTGTTATTCTCATGGAAGAGGTCTAACACCTGTGTGATATTTCCCAAATTTCTCAACTTAACTAGAGACCTGTTCAGTTCAGTAAATTCAGCCATCAAGGACTTATACTGTACACAACACTTGTCCCCTATAATTATATTAGAGGATGTCTTATCACGAGTACACAACCCGATAGGCATATACTCCCTGATAGTAACTTTACATCCCATATTGTTATCATATGCTATATATAATGCACTTTCACCGTTGCTTCTTAATAGTCTACCGATGGTATAACGTTGGTTACTTAAAACCGTCCCTGGAACGATATAAACATAGTCATCATAGGTAGAATTGTTGCTGTAGCCACAGTGATGACACACCCTATCGTTATCCCCAAGGATTTCCATACAGCCAAGACAGAGTTTGACTTTTTCCATATCCAAAGTTCCTTCTTTCAAATAATTCAGTCTATCCATAAAATATAATACCAATTAATTGCGAAGTTGTCAATGCTTTTTTTTAATTAAAATTTAATTTGTATTATTTCTGTAACATTTTATGAGTAACACACACAGAATCGTGAGTAGTGTTCAAACATAAAAAAAATTGGAACGCATCATAGCGTTCCAAGGTTTGATTTAGTTTTTAGCCTTTTCAGTGGTTAGATATCTCATCAAGATACTGCCCAAAGCGTTTCCGATTACCGCTAATACTACTACATAGATTACTTTCGGAATAGTAACGTTATCCGTTAGGTTGCCCCCACAGATACCTAAAGTTAAGTATCCAATGTAGGCGATTGAGTGGTAATACCCACTTAGTATGAACGTAGGTATACCAGTAAAGATTACGACGTATTTCGCCATGCCATTACAGTTTCTGTACCTGTCTACCGCTAGTAACATGATAACTCCACACATGATGGACTTCACCAACAATGATATTGGACTCAATGTCACGGAAGTTTCTACGATGTTAGTAGCTTTATCTATGGTATCTTGCGATGCCGTAAATGACAACAAATAACACATAAAAGCTATTCCAACCATGTTGAAGAATACTACTTTCAACAAATCCAAAATGTGCTTTGCACCTTGTGATATAGTATTTTCTACAGCGTAGCCTATCATGCCGGTGAACAGATTGAGTTTATACTCACACACACAGAACAGACCCAAACTAAAGAGTACCGCACCTACGTACTTAACATCACATGAGAGATACACGAACACTCCCATTGCAATGCACAATCCCGAAGTTAGAGCCTTTTTAATAGTAACCATTATAAAAATTTACCACCTTTTTAAAAATCATCTTATACAATTATAGTTTTTTTGAACTTAAATGTCAATAAAATAGTACACATCCTAAAATTTTTTGTAATTTATTATAGAATATCCTCAAATAACGACATCACCATTGAGTGATATTAACATATCAAATTTTATATGACTTATCTTTATTTTAATATAATGCCGATTCGGCACAATATTTCACAAAAAACTTGGGCGGATATGCTCCGCCCAATATGCTTTTATTTTTAATTATGGCAATAGTCTATTGATATCTCTTGGGAACATACTAGCCTCACGAACGTTAGATAGCTTTAGAATCTTCATGAGTAACCTCTCCAAACCGATACCCAAACCACCATGTGGAGGTAGTCCATACTTGTGAGCTTCTAGATAATATTTGAAGTCATCAGGGTTTAGACCTTGAGCCTTCATCTTAGCTACTTGCTCGTCATAGTCATGGATTCTCTGTCCACCTGAAGTGATTTCAAGTCCTCTAAATAGTAGGTCGAACTTGTACGCTAGACGGCTATCCTCACGGGAGTTCATAGCGTAGAACGGTGGCTTTGAAGATGGGAAGTGTGTTACGAATACGAAATCGCTGTCGTAAGTTTCCTTAGCCCAATTACAGATAGCTACTTCTTCATCAGGTTCGAGGTCTAGCTTGTTACCGGATGCCTTGTCACCTAGAATCTTTTTAACTTCTAGTAGAGTCACTGCTGGAATGTTTCCTACCGTTGGAACGTCAGCGTTTAGGATTTCTATCTCATTTTGATAGTGTTCCTTTAGATAACT
>CAZWRW010000094.1:0-6329 GCA_964636465.1 uncultured Ruminococcus sp.
CTCATACTATGTTACTATGAAACGGATAACAAATCAGTTTCAAATAAACCTTAAAGGAGATTTTACTATGTGCGGTAATAATAACGGTTGTTGTTGGTGGATTATCATCCTAATCTTGATATTCTGTTGCTGTGGTAACGGTCTAAACGGCGGTTGCGGTTGCGATAACAACTGCGGTGGTTGTGGCTGTGGCTGTTAATCTTTGATTTAACTTGCGTGTGGTGTCCTAGATGGACATCACACAATTTTTTTTAAAACTTTTCTAGACTTGTATCGAAACGTACAAGATTTTTAAGTTTTTCATCCCCTTATGAGAGAGGTTATCTTAAAATTATGTTCGCACAATTGAGCGTTAATCAAAAAAGGAGTCTTTTTTATGGATATCAAGTACAAACTTATAGACGTTTCACGTCACAATGGCACAGTGGATTTTTCAAAAGTCAAGTCGGCTGGAATAGATGGTGTAATCATCCGTGCAGGTTATGGAAACTCTACCGTTGACGACTGTTTCCATACCAACGTTAAGAACGCTATCAAGAACGGTCTACACGTAGGAATCTACTGGTTTGGATACTCCTACACGGTTGCACAGGCTGAACAAGAGGCTAAATACTGTCTATCAGTGATTGATAATTACAAGGGCAATATCGACCTACCTATATACTACGACTGGGAATACGATAGCTACAACTATGCTAAAAAACAAGGTGTCACAGTCACAAAGCAGTTGTGTTCTGATATGACCGATAAGTTCTGTAGCGTAGTAGAACAGTCAGGATACTTTACAGGTGTATATGCTAACGTCGACTATTTGACAAACTTCTATACGGATTATATCAAAACAAGGTACGCCATCTGGGTGGCACAGTGGGCAGAAAAGTGTACCTACTCAGGAGATTACGGCATCTGGCAGTATGGAGCATCCACCAACAAGATTGACAGTCCAACCGTTGACGGTGTATCTTCAACCTACGTGGATAAAAGCTACTGTTATGTGGACTATCCAAACATTATAAAGTCGCTTGGGCTTAACGGATATACCCCTCAAACTACTACCGCCAATTCAAAAGATGTCTCACTAACTACGGAAGAACTTCAAGCTTTAAAGAATCACATCACCAACTTAGAAGATGACCTCGGAACACTCTCACAGATTAAAGAAAAATTATAGTTTGATAAAAAATTTAAATTTGCCTTTGGCAATTCTACGGAACGATACCTACATCGTTCCGTTTTTTTGTTTTGATTTTTAATATTCCTTGACAATCCAGTCTTTACGTTGACAACGTACTTACAATGTTGTATAATTTTATTGTATATGTTTTTAGCGTTACATTTGTATAGGAGGTGTGAAATTTGGTAACCATACGCATATACATAATCATAATTTAAGAGGTGAAACTATTTTTGAAAAAATTACTTATTCACTTAAAGGGATACATTAAAGAATGTATTATCGCACCACTTTTCAAACTCTTAGAGGCGTTGTTTGAACTCTTCATCCCGATGGTTATGGCATCTATAATAGACGTGGGTATCGCTAATGGCGACAAATCACATATATATAAGATGTGCGGAGTCATGGCACTACTCGGATTAGTCGGCTTGACCTGTTCTTTGATAGCACAGTACTTTTCAGCTAAGGCTTCCGTGGGATTCGCTACTAGAGTGCGTTCTAAACTGTTTAAGCACATAGAAAGCCTATCCTTTACCGAGGCTGACACCATAGGCACTTCAACGCTAGTAACTAGAATGACTAGTGATGTAAATCAAGCTCAAACGGGCGTAAATATGGTCTTGAGACTGTTTCTACGTTCACCGTTCATAGTGTTCGGTGCTATGATTTGTGCGTTCACAATAGACGTAAAATCAGCGTTGGTGTTCTGTGTAGCGATACCACTGTTATCTTTGGTAGTCTTCGGGGTGATGTATGTAACCGTACCACTCTATAAGAAAGTTCAAACTAACTTAGATAAGGTCACTCTATCTACTAGTGAAAACCTCAGCGGTATTAGAGTTATTAGAGCTTTTAGCAACGAAAAGCACGAAGTCGAAACCTTTACAGAAAACAATTCCGCATTGGAAAAGGCTCAACTCTATGCGAGTAAGATTTCCGCAGTTATGAACCCTGTAACTTATTCTATAGTGAACCTATCAGCAGTGGTGTTGATTTGGGTGGGTGCTATTCGTGTAGATGTCGGTGTAATCACACAAGGCGAAGTCATAGCATTGTTGAACTATATGTCACAAATCTTGGTCGAGTTGGTCAAACTGGCAAACTTGATAGTAACCATCACGAAAGCTATCGCCTGTGGTAACAGAGTACAAGCTATCTTTGATATACAAAGCTCTATGAAAGATGGCTCATATACTACCGAAAGTTTTAACCACTCAGACGTTGTGGTATCTTTTGAGGATGTATCTTTTAAATACTCTGGTGCAGGTGAAAACTCTATCGAACACGCTAACTTCGATGTTAAACGTGGTGAAACTGTAGGTATCATAGGTTCTACTGGTTCAGGAAAGACTACTCTAATTAACTTGATACCTCGTTTCTATGACACTACTGAGGGAAAAGTCTTAATAGATGGCAAAGATGTCAAGGAATACTCATTAGAAAATCTAAGAAGTAAGATAGGTATCGTAATGCAGAAGACAGCACTGTTTAAGGGTACTATCGAGAGTAATATGCTAGTGGGTAATCAAAATGCCACTTCCGAAGACATTCAAATGGCTTTAGAAGTTTCACAGTCTGCGGAGTTTGTAGCCTCCAAAACTGATGGTATTAAGACTACAGTATCACAAGGTGGTAAGAACTTCTCAGGTGGACAGCGTCAAAGGTTGACTATCGCTAGAGCGTTGGTGAAACGTCCAGAGATTCTAATCTTAGACGACAGCTCCTCAGCATTGGACTACGCTACAGACTTAAAACTCCGTACAGCTTTAAAAACTTTGAACAACATGACAGTCTTCATAGTATCACAGAGAACATCGTCAATACAGGGTGCAGATAAGATTATCGTATTGGATGACGGTGCAATAGTAGGTATCGGTACACATGAAACTCTACTTGAAGAGTGTCCAGTGTATCAAGAGATTTATAGTTCACAGTTCCAAAAGAAGGAGGTCTAGTTTGGAATTTTATAATTTGGTATTGGAAAAGTTAGAAGCCTTTTCTAGCTTTATTTGGGTGCCTGTAATGATACTCCTAGTGGGTACAGGTATCTTTTTGACGGTTGGCTTGAAGTTCCTACCGTGGCGAAACTTGGGACACGCTATCGCTCAAGTGTTCAAAAAACATGAATCGGATGATTCACATTCAGGAGATATCTCTCCATTCCAATCACTGATGACCGCTCTTGCAGCGACTATCGGTACAGGAAACATCGTGGGAGTTGCTAGTGCTTTAGCTACTGGTGGCCCCGGTGCTTTGGTCTGGATGTGGATTAGTGCATTGTTTGGATTATCCACTAAGTATGCCGAAAGTCTCTTAGCGGTAAAGTATCGTGAAAGAAACGTCTACGGCGAAATGTGCGGTGGCCCTATGTACGCTATGAAGAACGGTTTCAAGAATAAGTCATTCGGTAAGATACTATCGATACTGTTCGCAGTATTTACGGTATGTGCATCTTTCGGTATAGGAAACCTAACTCAATGCAATTCGATAGCAAGTTCAGTAAACAATGCGTTCCATATACCTAAGTTTGTGGTGGGTATCCTTTTGACGTTACTATCGATATTGGTGCTATTGGGAGGTGTCAAGAGTATCGGTAAAGTTTGCGGAGTCATCGTGCCAGTGATGGCGGTGCTATACGTATGTAGTGCTTTAGTCGTGATATTCACACATATAGGTAACCTACCAGCAGGTCTTAAAGAGATTATCACTATGGCATTCTCAGTGAAAGCTGTAGGCGGTGGTATCGGAGGTACGATTATAGCGAATATGTTCGGAGCTATGAGGTATGGTATCGCTAGGGGAGTGTTCTCCAATGAGGCAGGATTGGGTTCAGCACCTATAGCAGCCGCAGCTGCACAGACTAATCAACCATCAAAACAGGCTTACATAAACATGACTGGTACATTCTTTGATACTATCATAGTATGTACTATCACAGGCATGGCTATAATGTGTTCAGGTGTACTCGGTACGGTGGATGAACTCGGCAATGTGGTTGAGGGTTCTGATTTGACTATCTTGGCGTTTAACACTACCTTTGGACAAGCAGGTTCTTACATCATAGCGGTGGGCTTGATGTTGTTTGCATTCTCGACTACGCTTGGTTGGGAATACTACGGCGAAAAGGCTCTTGAATATTTAGTGAGCAATCGTAAGATAGTTAAGTTCTACAGAGTATTCTTCTCTATGGTGTGTTTCGTGGGTGCGACCATCTCACTTGAAATGGTTTGGACTCTCTCCGATATAGCCAACGCCTTGATGTCAATACCTAACCTAATCTGTTTGATAGTACTCAGCAAGGTAATCAAAGATGAGTGCTTTGCTTACGAAAAGGTTAAAAAGTAAAGATATAACATCAACATTAAGGAACGCCAATACAACGGCGTTCCATTCATGCAAATTGTGCAAAAAAGGATTTGATTTAATGAGCCAAAAAGAAACCTTTAAAAAGGTTATCAAATACATTGGAAAGTATAACGTATACTTGGTGATATCGGTGGTATTATCACTGGTGACCGTCGCCTTGACGTTGTACATTCCGATAGTTACTGGTAACGCTATAGACTACGTAATTGGCAAAGGTAATGTGGATTTTGAAAGTATCCGAAACTTAATAGTTAAGATGGTAGTAATTATACTGTGTACATCCGTGGTGCAGTGGGTTATGAACGTCTGCAACAACAAGATGACTTACGGTGTCGTTAAAGATATCCGTAACGAAGCCTTTGCAAAGATACAGAAACTTCCGCTAAAGTATATCGATGACCACTCTTCAGGTGACTTAGTAAGCCGTGTTATCAGTGATGCTGACCAGTTCGCAGATGGTCTACTTATGGGATTTACTCAACTATTTACAGGTGTTGCGACTATCTTAGGTACGTTGATTTTCATGGCTACTGTAAACATCAAGATTTCATTGGTGGTAGTGTGTGTGACTCCGATATCATTTTTAGTGGCAAGTTTGATTTCTAAGAACACATACATCATGTTTAAGAAACGTTCCGAAACTCAAGGTGAACAGACTTCTTTCATTGATGAGATGGTCAACCATATCAAGACGGTACAATCTTTTGGGTATGAACGTCAAGCACAAGTGCCTTTCGATGAGATTAACGGTCGTTTAGCTGAATATTCACAAAAAGCTATCTTCTACTCCTCGATTACTAACCCTGCTACTAGATTTATCAACAATATAGTGTATATGCTAGTCGGTTTGATAGGTGCGTTATCAGTCATTGCAGGAAGTATCTCAGTAGGACAGCTACAGTGTCTATTAAGTTATGTGAATCAGTTCACGAAACCTTTTAACGAAATCTCTGGAGTAATTACCGAACTACAGAACGCTCTAGCGTGTGCAGGTAGAATCTTTGAACTTATAGAACAGCCATCCGAAGAGGTCAACCCTAAGGCTATAGACGTTCAAACCGTCAACGGTGATGTGACTTTCAAAGATGTATACTTCTCATACAACCCACAACAGAAACTTATCGAAGACTTTAATTTGAACGTCAAGGCAGGTCAAAGGGTAGCTATCGTAGGCAAGACCGGTTGCGGTAAGACTACTCTAATCAACTTGATTATGCGTTTCTATGATACTACTAGCGGTAGCATATCTGTGGACGGCTTGGACGTTAAAGACTTCACTAGAGAGAGTCTTCGTACACACTACGGCATGGTATTACAAGATACTTGGATTAAAAGCGGTACTGTTCGTGAGAACATAACCATCGGTAAACCTGATGCTACAGAAGAAGAAATCATAAGAGCGTCAAAAGCATCCTATGCACACAACTTCATAAAAAGGTTGCCTAACGGTTATGATACTATCATCAAGGATGACGGCACACTCTCTCAAGGACAGAAACAACTCCTATGTATCACAAGAGTAATGTTGACCGTGCCATCTATACTAATCTTGGATGAGGCTACCTCTTCAATAGATACTCGTACAGAGATTAACGTTCAAAAGGCGTTCCAAAACTTGATGCAGGGCAGAACTTCTTTCATAGTAGCACACAGACTTTCTACCATCAAGGGTGCGGATATTATCCTCGTTATGGATAGCGGTCACATCGTGGAGACTGGTAACCATGAGGAACTCCTCGAACGCAAAGGAGCTTACTACACTCTTTGGAATAGTCAGTTTAGCTAA
>CAZWRW010000095.1:0-6296 GCA_964636465.1 uncultured Ruminococcus sp.
ATCCTGAAATTAAACTTGCTGTAGAACTTTTTTCGTGGTATAATGTTTCTAAAGAGAGGTGAAACATTATGTCAATAAAGAAGATAGCGGAAATTACAGGATACTCAGTATCAACCGTTGCGAGGGTTCTAAGCGACCCCGACCATAAGTGTGCAGTCGCTGGAACGAGAGAAAAAATATTACAGGTGGCTAGAGATATTAACTATGTGCCTAATGAGTCGGCTAAAAATTTAAGAAAAGGTAACTCAAATAAAAAGGAGATTTTCCACATAAATGTGTTAGTTACTAGAGAACTCTCCGAACATAGCGACCCATTCTTTGAAGAGCTTATGCGTTTGGTGGAAATTGAAATTAGAAAAAATAACTGTATAGTATCAAGCCTTTGGCAACGTGCGGACTTTTCCAATGAAAAGTACTGTATGTCCGAAAATATGGAACAGATAATTAATGGAATGTATCGTCGTAATGAACAGAAATCCGATGGGTTAATAATTATCGGGAAGTGTTCGTCTAGGGTTTTGAAGATTTTGAAAAAACATGAAAAGAATATCGTATCTATTAATAGAAACTCCACTAACTACGCCGTCGATGAGGTGCTATGTGATGGTAAGAAGATTGCTCTAACTGCTATAGAGTATCTTGCAAAACAGGGACATACTCAAATAGGTTACGTTGGCGACTGTCACAATGAAACTCGTTTTGAGGGTTATCAAATGGCTCAAATGAATTTTCGTCTAAAGTCCGATATAGACTACATCTTTGATACACTGCCCACCGAAGAAAACGGCTACAAAGCTATGGAATATTTCTTAAAGCAATCCAATCCGCCGACGGCTATATACTGTGCTAACGACATCTTGGCGATAGGTATGCTAAAATGTTTAAATAAGCGTAGGTCTAAATACTATATGCCATCCATAATTTCCAGTGACGACATCACAGAAGCTCAATATACACAACCTATGTTGACTACAGTATCACTGCCGAAAAAAGAGATGGCTCGGTTTGCTTTAATACTTTTACTAGACCGTATCCAAGGGGGACATCAAATAGTATCCAAAGTAGAAATGGAAGGCACGTTAATCGTTAGAGATAGTTGCCGTTCAATCAGTGAGATGTACCCATCTGAATATTACATATAATTTCTGCAAGAATAACGTCCTTTTGTGATTCAAGGGACGTTTTTTTTATTCTATCTTGATAACGTTATCTTAAAAACGTGAAATTATCAAGTGTATCTGGTGGATTCTTGTGACCTTGAATTTAAAGATATCCAGTAAATACGTAGAATATCCAACTTGATAACGTTATCTTATTTTCAAGAAAATATTCTAAATATTCCATAATCGTCACCCAAAATACACATAATTTCTATCGATATACTGTGTGATTAAAAGTCATTGTGAGAACGTTCTCACTTTTAGTTGTTGAACTTTCCTAGGTATGCGAGTATAATAATACTTGTAAGAACAAAACCTATTATTCATATGGGAATAGAGTACATTGTATACAGATATTAGGCATACGTTCTAAGATTATATTATGAAACATGAGGTGAATGTATTATGAATCTAAATAGTAACTTTCGTAAGACGTTAAGCACAGTAACTGCTGTAGCTATGGCGTTAGTAACATTTTCAGGATGTTCTAGTAGTAACAGTAGCACCGCCGAAAGTACTCAAACAGATAGTCAAAAGACAGTCGTAAGAGTTGGAACCTTTAGCACGTGTGCTTGGGACTATCCATTAATAGTTGCTCAAGAGTACGGCATATGGGACGATATTTTCGAGGGAGAAGACGTAGAATTACAACTTACTACTTCTTTCACCAACGGCCCTGAAGCTAATGAGGCTCTAACGGCTGGTCAATTAGATGTCATTTGGGGCATAGGAGACCAACCTATACTTACAGGTATCCAAAACGGCGTAGATTTAACCATTCTAGCACAGGCTAGTAGTCAGGATGAAACTATTACTATCGTAACAGATTCCAATTCGGAATTAAATTCAATCAGTGACCTAAAGGGCAAAAAGATTGCCGTAGCTGTAGGAACTATCACGCATAAATCTCTAGTTGGTGTGTTAAATGATAACGATATCAGCATAAACGATGTGGAACTAGTCAACTTTACCACCTCAGGTGATGTAGTATCAGCATTAACTAGGGGTGATGTAGATGCATATATCGGTTATGTGTTCGATGTTAACGACAACATCAAGGATGGCACACTTAAAGTCATAGGTGATTGCACAGGAAATCCGGCAAGTACTTATATAGTGGCATCCAGTAGCTTTGTGGATGAGAATCCCGAAATTACAGAAAAGTTATTACAAGCATCCAAAGAGGGTGCAGAGTACATAGACCAAAACTCCGAAGAGTGCTACGAATATATATCTAATGGCACGGGTTGGAGCGTGGAAGACTTAAACGATTTGTATCCATTGTTACATATCACCGTAAACTTCACGGATGATAATATCACAGAGCTTAAAAATACTGAACAGTTTTTGATAGATAACGACATCTTAGAGGGTGAAATCACCAATTTAGAGTCGGAACATATCAATACAACGTACATAGAAAGGATAGGTAATTAACATGGCAGTAGAAGTATCACAAGAAGTTAGAGAGGTTTTCAATGATAAGAGTACATTAAAAGTACTCGCTACCTCTGATGAAAACGGCGTACCTCACGCAGTAGCTAAGGGTTCAATTCACATTGACGATGACGGAAATGTGGTATATTGGGAACTCTTAGAGAAGACTGTATCAGGAAGAAACGCAACTCATAGCCTATGGTTTGACCGTAAGGTTTCAGTGTTGGCAATCGCTAAGGATGGTCGTAGTTATCAAATCAAGGGGATTCCTTATAGAACTCTAATATCTGGTAGGGAGTATGAAAAGTGCTACATCGAGGCAGAAAAACTCAATCCAGAGAACGACTTGACAGCCGTATATTACATACAACCTACAGAAATCCGTGAGGAAACTTACAGCGTAAGACTACAGCAACAGAGAGAACGTCATCCACTCTATCAGCACCTTGACAAAATAGCAAAGGGCGAGGATGATGAGACATAATAACAGTCTTTTAGATAGTAAACGTGCTACTGTGCTAATCTCTCTCATACTACCGATACTAATAATAATAGTATGGTTCGTAGGCAGTGCCACTGGTTCGATAAATCCATCAATAATACCTACACCGCAAAAGGTAGGTGACGCATTCGGTAAGATGTTAGAAGACGGAAGTCTGTGGCAACATATACTAGCGAGTTTTTCAAGGGTGCTAAAAGGTTTTGCTATCGGAGCAATTTCGGGAATAGTTTTAGGATTATTCATAGGATTGTACTTTAGACTTAATCAGCTGTTTGCTACATTGATAGGTATTTTAAGACCTATACCACCTATTGCAATGATACCACTATTTATTATGTGGCTTGGCATAGGTGAAGAGTCCAAAGTAGCTCTAGTAACCGTAGGAGCTTTTTGGCCAGTACTACTAAACACTATCGCAGGTGTACAGAGTACCGACCCTAAACTTATAGAAGTCGCACAGGTATTCGGGAAGAGTAGGTTGACTATACTAAAAGATATTATCATCCCCTCTACTATACCATCGCTATTTACAGGCTTGAGACTTAGCATTAGCACCGCTTGGAGCTGTGTAGTCGCTGCAGAAATGATAGCCGCCGACAAGGGTGTAGGTTACTTAATAATGTTCGCAAGGCAGATGTCTAAACCCGCTGAACTATTCGTGGGAATTATCTCTATAGGTGTAATAGGTTTAGCTATAGATATACTATTCCAACTACTACAGAAGAAGGTCGTATATTGGAATAACACATCAGGGAAGTAGGTGTTCAAAGTGTCACTACAGATTAAAAACGTAAAGAAAGTATTCCAAATAGGTTCAACTGCTGTGGAAGTTCTCCATGATATAAATCTTGATATCAAAGATGGTGAATTTATTAGTATAGTGGGTCCATCAGGATGTGGTAAGAGTACCCTCCTAAGGATGATATCAGGATTGGACACGGTAACCGACGGCGAAATTCTCTATGATGGCAAACCATTTTCCAAAGATGCACAAAAACAGATAGGCGTAATATTTCAAGAGTCTAGATTGTTTCCATGGAAGACCGTAGAGAAAAATGTAGCTTTTGGCATTGAGGGTAAACTGTCCAAAGAGGAACAGAAATTACAAGTACAAAAACATATAGAATCCGTAGGTTTAAAGGGTTTTGAAAAAGCTTTACCATCACAACTTTCAGGAGGTATGCAACAACGTGTTAGCATAGCTAGAAGTTTGATTAACAATCCCAAGGTGTTACTATTGGATGAACCTTTTGGAGCATTGGATGCCTTCACTAAAATCAATATGCAGAATGAAGTATCAAGGATTTGGCAAGAAGAAAAAACTACGATGTTTCTAGTTACTCACGATATAGAAGAGGCTGTATTCTTGGGCGACAAGATAGTAGTAATGTCACCTAAACCGGGAGTGATTGAAGAAGTTATAGAAGTCAGGTTACCTAGACCGAGAGACCGCAACAATGCCGACTTTGCATACTATAAAAAACGTGTGTTTGAGAAGTTCTTTCAAAAAGTTGAAACTTCACAGATTGAGTATACTATATAAAATAAATAATAATTTAAATAAAGGAGTTTTAGTTATGAGCGATACTAATTGGCGTGATAAGGAGTTAAGCCTATCACAAGTTATAGAAAAGTACCAAGGCGATGTGCCTAGATTAGTAGTAGTCAAGATAGACGCAACTAGACGTGGAGTAGTCTATTCAGATAAGGCTAAAGAGTTAATCGACCCTAACAAGCATCACGTTGAACCTTTAGAGTTCTACACCGCAGACAGTAAGAAACATTATGATTATCCTATAGGTTTAACTTTACGTGATGGTGCATCAATATGTGGAGGTCCCGCACTTAATGCAGAGTCATCATATAGAGACCCATACGTTATCGATGTAGTAGACGGAAAACCTTACTTAACCGATAACGGAGAGATTATCGAAGAAGTGGAATTTTGGGAACGTCCAGACTTTTACGACAAAGTCACTAGTAATGGCACTCCAATGTGGCAAGTAGCATCAGCTAGACCACAGAGACTTACTTTTACTCCCGGTCTAAAGTGCCACTTCTGGGATAAACCCGGTAATGGTTGCAAATTCTGCAGTCTATTTTCTAGCCAACGTACTAACGACTTCTATTTAAGAGATGAAAAGTACTTCCAAGATGTTTACGAAGTCACTAAGGAGGCAATCAAGCAAAAGGGTAGATATGCATCTTTTCATATGTCATCAGGTTCTACGCTGAGCGGTAGAGAACTATTCGATGATGAAGTGGAGTTATACATCAAGACTTTTCAAGCTGGTGAGAGAGCTTTTAAAGATAGTGTAGTCAAGTATCCTACTAAGATAGTAGCTAGTGCTTTCAGTAAGAAACAACTACAGAGACTATACGAAGAGACAGGAATCACAGGTTACGTTACCGACCTAGAAGTTTTAGATGAAAGACTATTCCCATGGATATCACCAGGTAAGGCTGAATTTGTAGGATATCAAGGTTGGAAACAACGTCTATTTGATGCTGTAGACGTATTTGGAAGAGGTCAAGTACATTGCGGTATAGTCGGTGGTGTAGAGATGGCTCAACCTAACGGTTTCACTGATGAAGACGAAGCTTTAAAACAAGTTCTAACCGAAGCCGAAGACCTAGGTAGACATGGCGTTACACCATCCGAATGTGTATGGGTAACAGTACCGAAGTCTTACTTCTCTAAGCAGATTACGCCATCCTTAGACTACTACGTAAAGTTAGCTAAGGGTCTATCCAAGATTAGACAGGATAACGGTCTAAATGTGTACATAGATGATTATCGTCGTTGTGGAAACCATCCAAGCCACGACCTAGCTAGAATAGATGAGGTAGAATAATAGTATGGCGAATCTAAAGCAGTACATTACAGATATCCCAAACTTTCCGCAAGATGGTATTATCTTTAGAGATATAACATCTTTGCTACAAAATCCCGATGGCTTTAACTTAGCCATTGAGGGATTACGTGAAAAGCTTAAAGGTGTCGAGTTCGACTCTGTAGCGGGTCTAGATGCTAGAGGATTCTTATTTGCATCGCCTATAGCTTACACCGAACACAAGGGATTAATACTAGTACGTAAAAAAGGAAAACTTCCTAGGGAGACGGTATCACAAAGTTATGCTTTGGAATACGGCACCGCTGAAGTAGAAATCCATACAGATTCCGTAAAGCCTAACGA
>CAZWRW010000096.1:0-6246 GCA_964636465.1 uncultured Ruminococcus sp.
TTATGTCAAGCAAAAATCCACAAAAGTTTTTAACAACCTTGTGGATTTTTTTACTCACTTGTATTTGTAAACACTATTGACATTGTTGGATTTTAGTTCTATAATAGTGACATGGTGTCACCGTGACAAGTTGTCACATGGTGATATACTCTAACTTTATAGGAGGTGACTTTTATGCCTAAGAAACGTTTTTACAATCTGCCATATGAAAAAAAACAACGTATTATCGAATCCGCTACGGAAGAGATGGCTAGAGTTCCTTTGAATGAGGTCTCTATCAATAGGATTATCCAAGGGGCTGATATTTCAAGAGGTTCATTCTACCAGTACTTTGAGGATAAGAATGACCTAATCGGAGAGGTTCTGTGTGGTTTCAAAGATAGCGTCTTTGAAGAGGTTAAAGAGTTCCTTAGCTCAAAAAGCAAGGATATCTTTGAACTGTTTATACACATCTTTGAAGTTATCATGCTCTTTTCGGAAAATGACCGCCAACAGAAGATTATCCGTAATTTTTTCAACTCGGTAAAGAACGACAGCGAATTTTTCGGAAAGATTACTGGTAAGGACGATTTAGACCGTGCTGTAAACTTCATAGTTAAGTCGGTGGATACTTCAAACTACCGTTATTCCACTAGACAAGATATCATCTACTTGATGGAAATACTCTCTGCTATAGTTTGCAGAACTCAATCGAAGATTATTAGACATCCTGAAAATAAGGCTGTATACTTCCAAGAGTTTAAACATCAAGTAGATATCGTACGAAACGGTGTAGTAATAGACTCTTAAACCATGTTAAAATATAACGTCCATTTGGACGTTAAAGAAAAGAGAGGTGTTTTTAAATCCAATGTTTTCAAAAATAAGTGTAAAGAAACCTTACACTGTTCTGGTAGGCGTAATTGCAGTGATAGTCTTGGGTATAGTCTCCTATACGAAGATGACCCCAGACCTATTGCCATCCATGAACTTACCGTACGCTATAGTAATGACTACCTATGTGGGTGCTAGTCCTGAAGAGGTAGAACAGACCGTCACTAGACCTGTTGAACAATCTATGGCAAGTATCAATAACATTAAGAGCGTGACTTCAACATCTAGTGAGAGCGTTTCACTGGTAATATTGGAGTTCGATGACAGTGCTGATATGGACTCCGTTACCGTGGATATGCGTGAAAGTTTAGATACGGTATCTTCCAGTTGGAGCGACAGTGTAGGTAATCCTATCATCATGAAGATAAATCCTGATATGATGGCTACTATGATAGTGGCTCTCAATGTGGATGGTATGTCTCTACAGGAGATTTCGGACTACGCTAACGATACTTTAATACCTAGTCTAGAAAGTATCGATGGTGTGGCGAGTGTATCTGCTTCGGGATTGTTAGAGGAAAGTATCAACGTAGTAATACGTGAAGATAAGGTTGAAGAAATCAATAAGAAGTTAAAACAGAGCGTATCCGATGAGCTAGACGACACTAAATCCGACTTAGAAGATGCTCAAAAGACTCTAGAAGAAAAACAAGACGAATTAGAGGAAACTCTTCAAAAGTTTAGAGATGGCACAATACAAGGCTCACAGACTATCACTGAAAGTAGGTTTGAAATCCTAAAGAACGAAATCATGATGGCTGATAGTGAAGAAGAGTTAGCATCATCGGAACAGGAACTGCTTAGCGGTCTTGCTGAGATTGAAGCTCAAGAGCAAACTCTAAACGAAAGCGAATCCACTCTATTGGATGGAGAATCCCAACTAAATGAGGGTATCGCACAGATAGACGAAGGCATCGCACAGTTGGACGAACAGTTACCACAACTCTATACGGCAAAGTCTCAACTTGAACAGTTGATAACACAAGTCACCTCTATGGGTATGGGTGGCTCTAGCAGTATGGGCGGTTCTAGTGATAACGACATAACCATAGGAGCATCAACATCAAGTGTGAACGTGCCTATGACCGATACCATGATGTCACAGTTAGTAGTGTTACAACAGGCTCTCGAACAGATGGGCTTAGACCCTAACTTAGTCTACGATACTCCACAACTAGTGGTAGAACTCAATGCTAAACTTGATGAAGTAAACGCAGGTATCGCAACCATAGAGGAGACTAGACCTCAACTAGTGGCACAGAAAGAGGCTCTCACGCCACAGTTAGAAGAGATAGAATCCGCTAAGGCACAACTTGCTGATGGTAGACAACAGTTGAATGCCGCCAAGGCTCAGGCATTGGAGGGTCAGGCTCAGTTGGAAGTGGCTAAAGCTCAACTTGCCAGTGGTGAACAACAACTCGCTGATGGTAAAGAACAACTCAATGAGGGTGAGGCTGAACTCGAAAATACCAAGGAGGACACCAGCAAACAGATTAACGATGGTTTGGATGCTATCAAGGATGGTAAGTCTCAAATAGATGACACCCTCGACAACTGGGACGACACCGTTCAAGATGCATTAGACCAAGCTACAGTTACAGATACTATCACTGTGGATATGATTTCACAGATACTACAGGCTGAAAACTTCTCAATGCCGGCGGGTTACGTCACTGAGGATGGTGTAGAGTATCTAATCCGTGTGGGCGATAAGTTGGACGATGTGGAAGAACTTCAAAACTTAGTACTCTTCGACCTACACGTTGATGGTATAGACCCTATCAAACTTTCAGATGTTGCCGACGTTTTCATGGTAGACAACTCCGATGAGGTTTTCGCTAATGTGGATGGTCAAGACGGTTTGATACTTACATTTCAAAAACAGACCACTTACGCCACTGCTGAAGTTGCTGAGAGTATCCAAGACAAGTTGAACTCTATTGCTGAAAATGATAGTAATATCAAGTTTACTACCCTTATGAATCAAGGGGACTATATCAATTTGATAGTAAAGTCGGTAATGTCTAACCTGTTGCAAGGAGCGGTATTCGCAGTAATAGTGTTGTTCATATTCCTAAAGGACTGGAGACCTACTTTAATAATAGCGTTATCCATACCAATAAGCGTAATCTTCGCAATATGCTTGATGTACTTTAGCGGAATATCTTTGAACATCATATCACTTTCAGGATTGGCTATAGGTGTAGGTATGCTTGTAGATAACTCCGTAGTAGTTATAGAGAACGTGTATCGTCTGCGTAACTTAGGACATTCTGCGATTAAAGCTTCCGTGAGTGGTGCTACACAGGTTGCAGGTGCGGTAACGTCTTCAACGTTGACTACCATATGCGTATTTGCACCGATAGTCTTTACAGAAGGTATCACTAAACAACTTTTCGTGGATATGGCACTAACGATAGCTTACTCATTAACGGCAAGTTTGATAGTTTCACTTACAGTAGTACCAGCTCTAACTTCTAAGATGCTCAAAACCACCAAGGATGTTAAAACCTCAATCTTTGACAAGGTTAGAGACCTCTACGTTAAGAGCTTGAACGCAGTACTTAAAGTTAAACCTCTAGCGTTGATTTTAGTAGTAGCAATCTTATGTATGTCTGCATATGGTTCACTACAGAGAGGTTTCTCGTTCATGCCTGATATGGATAGTACACAAGTATCTGTAAGTATCGAAATGCCAGACGGTTCACAACTTAGTGATACCAAAGCTATGTGTCAAGAGGTTATCGAAAAGGTTCAAACCATAGACGATGTAGAGAGTATCGGAACTATGTTGTCTAGCTCAACAGCCTCAATGATGGGCTACGGTTCGATGAGTAGTTCGGATGTTACTTCAGTTTCGATGTACCTAATTCTAAAAGAAGATAAGACCCAAACTAGTCAAGAGATAGCCTCTCAAATCAACAAGATGTGTGCAGATTTAGATTGTGAAGTTTCGGCTAGTGGTTCTAGTATGGACTTGTCAATGTTGGGTGGTTCAGGAGTTACCATTAACATAAAGGGTGCAGAACTCGAAACTCTACAGGATTTAGCTACACAAGTCGCTGAAACAGTCTCCAGTGTTGAGGGTATCGACGAAGTAGACGACGGCATGGACAATCCAACTCCACAGTTGAAGATTACCGTGGATAAAGAAAAGGCTATGCTCAATGGTTTGACGGTGGCTCAGGTGTATATGGAACTCGCAAGTGAGATTTCTAATTCACAGACCGCTACACAACTTTCTAAAGATGGTGACGATTTCGATATCATAGTAGAAGATGGGGAATCCGTGGATGCTACTAGAGAAACTATCCGAAACTACACATTCACCGTAACTGACTACGATTCAGATGACGAAGAAGAAGAGGACGAAGACACAGACGACGAATCCAATGAGGATGAGAGCGAAGATGAAGACAGTCTAGATTTAGATATCGATATGTCAGCATTGAGTTCACAAACTCAAACCGAAGTTAAGACCAAAGAGGTTAAACTTAGTGATATCGCTACCATAGAGGATGGCGTGACACTCTCCACCATAAGCAGAAGTAATCAAACTAGACAGATTTCTGTAAGTGGCACTATCGCTGATGGTTACAACGTAAGCTTAGTAACTCAAGATGTCGAAGATGCCCTCGAAGATTTCCAACTACCTGACGGCTACACATTAGAGTTCGATGGCGAAAACGAAACCATCATGGAGGCTATGGAACAGTTACTATTGATGTTAGTATTGGCTATCGTATTGATATACCTAATCATGGTGGCACAGTTCCAATCTTTGAAATCACCGTTTATAGTAATGTTCACGTTGCCTTTGGCGTTCACTGGAGGTTTCTTAGCGTTGATTATCTCTAAACAAGAGTTGAGTGTTATTGGAATGTTAGGTTTCGTAATGTTGGCAGGTATCGTAGTAAACAACGGTATCGTGTTAGTTGACTACATCAACCAGTTGAGACTAGACGGCATGGATAAACACGATGCCATCTTAGAGGCTGGTAGAACTCGTATGAGACCTGTACTCATGACCGCTCTAACTACTATCTTAGGCTTGGTTATGATGGCTATAAGTCAAGATATGGGTAGCGACATGATTAGACCTCTTGCTATAGTTACTATCGGTGGTTTGATTTACGCAACCTTTATGACTTTGTATATAATTCCAGTAGTTTACGATATCTTCAACAGAAAACCTATGAAAAAGATTGAAGATTCCGAACTTGAAATTATCGACGATTAGACCAAAGTACAAAAACATCATAAAGAATAAAAGGAACACTTTGAGAGTGTTCCTTTTTTTTAACGTCAGTGTGATAAAAAATCGGGTTGCCAATGAAACGAATCGACAACCCAATGATTATTATCTATTAATTAATTAGATTAAACTCTTTCAGCGATTAGGTCGCCCATTTCGGAACAAGTAACAGCTTTCATGCCGTCGCTCATGATATCACCAGTACGATAACCCTCTTCAAGAACCTTATTTACAGCGTTCTCGATAGCGTCAGCTTCACTAGGCATATCAAAAGAGTAGCGGAGCATCATAGCCACAGATAGCACCGTAGCGATTGGGTTAGCCTTGTTTTGACCCGCAATATCAGGGGCTGAACCGTGGATAGGCTCATACAAACCGAGAGAAGTCTCGCCCAAACTAGCACTTGGAATCATACCAAGAGAACCAGTAATCATACTAGCCTCATCGGAGAGGATATCACCGAAGAGGTTCTCAGTTACGATAACATCGAACTGTGCAGGATTTCTAACTAGTTGCATAGCACAGTTATCCACGAGTGTGTCCTCAAACTGGATATCTGGGTTTTGTTCTGCGTACTTGTGAGCAATCTTTCTCCAAAGACGGGAAGTATCTAAAACGTTAGCCTTGTCTACAGAGTTTACCTTGCCACGTCTCTTTTTAGCCATATCGAACGCTACTTTCATGATACGTTCAATCTCATAATCGGAATAAGGCATAGTATCGACAGCAGTTTCGATTCCGTTTTCATCGGTAGTGGTAGAACGTTCACCGAAGTACGCTCCACCGATTAACTCTCTAACGATTACTAAATCCAAACCGTTCTTAGTGATGTCCTCTTTAAGTGGACACGCATCTGCTAGTGGTTGGAATAGCTTTGCAGGTCTAATGTTAGCGAAAAGTTTCAACGCTGAACGGATACCCAATAGACCCTTTTCAGGACGTTGGTTACCCGGTAGGTTATCCCATTTATGACCGCCTACTGCACCTAACAACACACTATCTGAATTTAAACAAACGTCGATAGTCTCTTGTGGTAGGGGAGTACCAGTAGCATCGATGGCACAGCCACCCATTAAAACTTCTGTGTAGTCGAAAGTATGTCCGAACTTTTCGCCTAC
>CAZWRW010000097.1:0-6236 GCA_964636465.1 uncultured Ruminococcus sp.
TAAATATAATTACTATGCGTGTCTCTCGGATAGCATCTTCTTAATCTTTTCGTGTGGGTCTATAACGTTACTGATAGACATATCGTGATTTAGAGCTAATATAAAGTGTGCAATATACTTAGATACGTCAACCTCATAGAACCATGGACGAGATAACAATTCAGGAGTTCTGTAAGTTAGGTTAGTACTTAGTACTCCATCGATGTAGCCATCCTTGTAAGCGGTATCGAACTTTTCAAGACCGTTTACGAACATACCATAAGTAGCAAAAGCGTAAATCTTACCAGCATTTCTTTCCTTTAGGGCGTATGCGATATCCAATACACTCTCACCAGAAGAGATGATATCATCAGCGATAAATAGAGTCTTACCGTCTACGCTGTCGCCAAGATACTCATGTGCTACGATAGGATTTCTACCGTTGACTATCTTAGAATAGTCTCTACGCTTATAGAACATTCCCAAACCTACACCTAGTGCAGATGCGTAATACATATTTCTATTCAAAGCACCCTCATCAGGACTGATAACCATAAAGTGGTCTTTATCGATTAATAAGTCAGGGAACTTATCGAACATAGTCTTTAGTACTTGATAGGTTGGCATAATGTTGTCAAATCCCATTAGAGGTACTGCGTTATTTACTCTAGGGTCGTGTGCATCACAGCATATGATGTTTGAAACACCCATAGATTGCAACTCTTGTAAAGCACAAGCACAGTCTAATGATTCCCTATAACTTCTCCTATGCTGTCTACCGCCGTATAGGATAGGCATAATAACGTTCACTCTATGAGCCTTACCCGAAGCAGCTTGAATAATCCTCTTTAGGTCTTGATAGTGGTCGTCAGGGGACATACAGTTTTCCCTCTCGAACATCTTGTACTTGCAGTTGTAGTTGCCTACATCTATGATTATGAATAGGTCTTTACCTCTAACGGTGGACTTAATTAAGCCCTTGCCATCACCAGAAGAAAACCTTGGGCATTCGCAGTCGATAAGGTAGCTGTCCTGTTCATACTGTGTACCCTTGTACCATTGTACTAAGTAAGAGTTAATCTTGTCACCCAACTCAGTGGCACCTCTCATTGCGATAAGTCCAATAGGAGCAACGCAAGTTTCAGAGTTCAATAAAACGTTTTCCTTACTAGAAGTCTCTAACATCAAAAACAATCCTTTCATATTCACGGAATATACTCAACGGCATAGAGCCGTCTAACTATACATCCAAACTTTACTTACAGAAACTTTCAATGTAGCTGTCAATATCCTTAGTTATGATATTTATAGCACTCTCATGTCCGTCAATCTCATCGACAGCCGTAGTTTTGTTTTCCAACTCCTTGTAAACTTTAAAGAAGTGTACCATCTCATCAAAGATGTGTACAGGAAGTTCGGAAATGTCCTTGTAATTGTTGTAGGTTGGGTCATGCTTAGGTATAGCGATAATCTTATCGTCTTTTCTACCGTTGTCAATCATGTGTATAACACCGATTGGATAACAACGAACCAACGTTAAAGGTGCGATAGTTTCGGAACAGAGAACCAAAACGTCTAATGGGTCGCCATCGTCTGCATAAGTTCTAGGTATAAAACCGTAGTTAGCAGGATAGTGTGTTGAAGTGTATAGAATCCTATCCAACTTTAAGAATCCCGTCTCCTTATCAAGTTCGTACTTAACTTTACTGCCTTTGGAAATTTCTATTACTGCCATGAACTCAGTAGGAGTAATCCTCTTTGGGCTGATATTATGCCAAATGTTCACAAAAACCCTCTCCAATCTAAAAAATTTAAGCTTTTGGACTAGCCATGCTATAACCATTATAGCACTAAAACTACGATAGGTCAACAACTTGTCAACTTACGCTACATTAAAATTTATTAGGTAGTTGAGAAAGTTTTTTGTATAAACTATCAATATCCTTTACCTAATCCAGCCACGGTATTTTCTTTGTACGGAACGACACCCACGGCGTTCTGTAAAATCACACACAGTTAAACGATTCGCCTACGGCGAATTTGCGGAACGGTCACAGCCCGTTCCCTACTATTCCTCTTCGGATTCTTCTTCTTGAGTTTCAGCGGGTTTGCCGTAGACTATTTCACCATCGCCATTAACGTTGGATGGCTTAGCTACAGTGACTTCAGGGGCAGTGGTAGTCGTCACGATGTCTTCCTCTTCCGTAGTGGTGTAGAGAGTTCCAACGTCTTCTGTAGAAGTCTCCTCTATGGTTGTGGTAGTTGTAGTTGATTCTTCTGCATCCTCAGCGGTGGTGGTATCCGTGACGTTTCCATCTAGACTTTCTAGACGCTTATAGTACTGTTCATACTGATTCTTTTCAACAAACGAAACCTCATTAGAGTTTACGAACGTCAAGTAACCGGTCTTCTGTGAACCGAGGTTGTCTCTAATGACTGTGTGAGCGTATCTAATCTTGTACTCCAAATCGGAGTATGCACCCAACTCTATGAATATTCTATCTTGATAGTTTATCGATAGGTTATACTTGTCCGTCAAATCGACTTCTACCACATCGGCAAGGATACCCTCATCTTTTAACTGGTCGTAGATGGTTTCAAGTATCTTGACTTTCTGTTCATCCTCAGATTGTAACTTAGTTTCGCCATCCACGACACTAGGCTCAAACCCCTTGACGTTCAACAGATTGTCTCTAGGAGTATCTGTAACTAGCAACAGCTTTAGACCCTCACTTACTAGCATATACTCGCCGTCATCACTATAGATGTTCATGGCTGGTACACTAGCGACAGTCTTTATTACAATCTTATCGGGAAACTCTTTCTTGATGGTAACGTCATCTATATACATGAGATTCTTTAAAATCTTCTGTTTAGCGACTTCCGTGTTCAACCTGACCAAGTTGTCACCCTTGTAAATCTCGGATGCCTCAATAATTTGGGAAGCTTCATACTCACTGCTACCCTCTATGTAGATGGTCTTGATGTTAAACAGCACCGTCATAGAGAGCGTAACCGCAAAGACTAATACCAATACCGCTACTAAAAAATAGAACAGTGGCAAGAATCTTTTACGCCTACGCTCACGCTTATTACTCGATACCCTTCGGATAGTCGTCTTTTCAAACTCTTTCATAGAAACTTTTTTTCACTCCTTCATTATTGTGGAACGGTCAAAGCACGTTCCCTACATAGAACTTTGAACTTTTCAATTTTCACAGATACGTATTTTTTTAGTAAGGTTTAAACTCTACTTATGGTTGCCCCTAGACTGGTTAGCTCTCGCTCTATCTCTTGATATCCCCTGTCTATATAGTGTACGTTAGAGACTTCTGTAACACCGTCAGCGTTTAGACCCGCCACCACCAAAGATGCTCCCCCACGTAAATCTGTAGCCGAAACCTTAGCTCCATAGAGCCTATCTACTCCCCTGACTACCGCTACTCTACCGACCACATCTATGTCCGCACCCATGCGTATGAGTTCATCTACATGAGCATAACGGCTATCAAAGATAGTCTCTTCAAAGGTGGAAGTTTCGTCAGCCACAGACATCAACGCCATAACAGGGGATTGCATATCCGTAGGGAATGCAGGGTAAGGCATGGTCTTGATATTCTTAACCGAATGCAAACGCTTAGGAGCTTTCATATACAACCTCTCAGGATAGACGTACAAGTCACAACCCATCTCTTCAAACAGATTCAACACGATGTCTAAATCTCCAGTGTGGATATCGTTCAACAGAAGTTCTCCCCCAGTGATGGCTACACAACACATATATGTCACAGCTACTACCCTATCAGGTATGATGGTATGTTCACAACCGTGTAGAGTTTTCACGCCCTCTATGCGAATAGTACTTTCACCATCCCCAAAGATTTTAGCACCACATCCACGAAGATATTCTGCCAAGTCACAGATTTCAGGTTCTCTAGCACAGTTTTTGATGATAGTCTCACCTTTAGCGAGTACACTCGCCAACATGATATTTTCAGTAGCTCCCACCGATGCAAACGGAAGTGTCACTTTAGCACCATGCAGACCCTCTTTAGCCTCACAATAGATATTCCCATGCTCTTCATGGATAGTTACACCCATCTTTCTAAACGCATAGAGGTGCAAATCTATCGGACGAGAACCTAATTGACAGCCCCCCGGTAGCGACATGGTACAATGTCCATAACGTCCGAGCAACGCTCCCATGTACAGTATTGATGACCTCATTTCACGCATTAAGTCGTTCGGAATAGTACAGTCAGGAGTATTTCCGTTAGGTTGCACAGTTAGGATGTTGTCTGTAAACTTACATTCAAAACCCACGCCGTTAAGTATCCTACAGGATGTGTAAACGTCCGAAAGTTTTGGGCAGTTTAAGAGAGTGGTCTTCCCATCAGATAGTATAGTACCAGCCAATATCGGCAATGAGCTATTTTTCGCCCCTTGGACGTTCAACTTCCCTGACAGTCTATTTCCACCCTCTATGATAATCTTTTGCATACGATACACCCACCTTGAAACTATTTATCAAGTGTATAATATGCAAAGGATATATATTGTGTTAATTTCAAAGCCAATTCGATAATACAATTTTGCAACGTAAAATTGGTCTGTAGAACTCGATTTAAACTATATCGAATTGGTTTTAAAACATTACTTTAGTATGGATTGTATAACGTTCCAAATCTTATCATTGGTGTTAGGTACACAACAAGATTTAGCGTTTAATCCCATCTGTTCAACCCTTGATTTATCGTTGTATAGTTCCTTGATATGGTTTATCATCTTTTCAGGAGTAACGTCTTTCTGTTCCATAACGATTGATGCGTCAGCTTTACCGAGTACCATTGCATTGTAATATTGATGGTTTCCTGCTACGTTTGGAGATGGTATCAAAATAGATGCTCTTCCGACAGCCTCAATTTCAGCCAGTGTGGATGCTCCTGAACGACAGATTACCAAATCACAAGCAGATAGACATATGTCCATATCGTTGATATATTCCGTAATACGTAGACCATCACCCACCAACTTGATGTTGGCATCTTGCATAGCTTTAGGAAAACTCTCCTTGCCCATGCCACCGTAACCATGTATATGGTTAATCTTCAAACCTGATTTTCTACTCCATTTGATAACCTCTGCCATAGTTTCATTGATACATCCAGCACCTAAGCTACCACCAAAGGACAATATACAGAAATCATCATTGAAACCTAGTTCTTTTTTAGCCTGTGCTTTGGATTTAGTCATCAATTCGGAACGCACTGGCAAACCTGTAACGACATAGTTTATATCCTTATCGAAGTAGTCCATAGCCTCTTTAACGGTGAGCATGACCTTATCAACCTGTTTTGATAGTATCTTGTTAGTTACTCCTGGATAGGCATTCTGTTCGTGAATGGCTGTAGGTATACCCATTTGAGCCGCCTTTTGCACCACAGGACCACAGACATATCCACCCGTACCGATTACCACATCCGGTTTGAAGTTATCAAGAATCTCCTTAGCTCTATGACCCGCTGTAGTTAAGTATGCCAACGTTTTGAAGTTTCTTCCGATATTTTTAAGTGTCAACTTGCGTTGAAAACCAGTAACCTTTATAGGCTCGAAATTGTAGTGTGCTTGAGGTACTAACCTAGCCTCCATTCCAAAAGGCGTACCTACGTAGAGTATCTCCGCAGTAGGTTCGTGCTGTTGTACTATTGATGCTATCGCTAACGCTGGGTTGATGTGTCCTCCAGTACCGCCACCAGTGACCAAAACTTTCATAATATGACCTCCATAATCTTGTATTAGTTTGAGTACGCTCAATATATATTATATATTACTTTCAAGATTAATTCAACAACATTTTTCTATTACGCATTGAAAAAAAGCTAGATTTTTGACAACCTAGCTTTTTGTATTCATATTAACGTTAATCTGTGAAGTTTTAAAAATCCTGTGTAGGGAACGGGCTGTGACCGTTCCACAGAATCAAGCGGAGCTTGATTGATTTTTATTAAATTCACCAAACACAAACATTGATTTGCCTTCGGCAAATTTAGGAACGGTCAAAGCCCGTTCCCTACAATGGGATAATAAAATTTTATCAAAATACATATCCATATCGATTTTTTTTGCACGGAACGTCGCCCACGACGTTCCGCAGAATCAAGCGAAGCTTGATTGAATATATCATCGAATTAGCGTTGATTACAATAACATCACCGTTCAATGTTAGCCTGTCGTGAAATGTTCAAGATTATGCCCAT
>CAZWRW010000098.1:0-6180 GCA_964636465.1 uncultured Ruminococcus sp.
GAGAACGTTCCCATTGACGTTCCGTAATTTATCGAATTAACGTTAATGTATAAAAAAAATCAACCCTAGTTAAACTAAGGTTGATTTTCATTCAGCTGGGGTACAGGGATTTGAACCCCGGGATGGTGGAATCAGAATCCACTGCCTTACCGCTTGGCGATACCCCAATATATTCTCAACTTGATATTTAATATTTAAGTCTCAAGTACTTTACTAGTATACCACACTTTTTTTTAAATGTCAAGAGTTTTTTTAAAAAAATTTTGTAGAGGATGTCCCATGGATATTCCTCTACAAAAAATCATGTATCTGTGGATTTTGAAATCCTGATTACTATTCTGGACTGTATTTAGCCATCAAAGCTGATGCCACACGCAGACCATCCACAGCGGAGGACGTTATACCACCTGCATAACCTGCACCCTCACCACAAGGATAAAGGTTGCCTACGCTCACAGATTGCAACGTTTTAGCGTTACGGAGTATTCTAATCGGTGAAGATGTCCTTGTTTCAGGAGCGGTCATGATAGCGTCGTCATCACCGAAACACCTCATCTTCCTAGAGAATTGAGATAACCCCTCTCTTAAAGATTCCGTGATAAAGTTCGGGAACACTTTGGAGAGTTTGCAAGGTGTGACACCTCTAGCGTAGGTAGGCTCAACGTATGATGGAATTTCTGCCCTATTTGTGAAAAATCCTCTAACGGATGTACATGGAGCTTTATAGTTTCCACCGCCAAGCTCAAATGCACGACGTTCAAGCCACCTTGCGAAGTTTACGCCATCCATAGGGTTGTCGCCGTAGTCCTTACTGGATACAGATACCACCATTGCAGAGTTTGCATATTTGCCATCACGAGCGTACTCGCTCATGCCGTTTGTGACCACTCCGCCAACCTCACTAGAAGCTGGTACTACGTATCCCCCTGGACACATACAGAAAGTATATACACCTCTGCCATCAGCCAAGCGATGTGACAGTTGATACTCTCCTACTGGTAGCAACGGATTGTCTGCCTGTCTGCCATAGAGGCTATAGTTTATGCTCTCCTGAGGGTGTTCGATTCTCACGCCTACGGCGAATGGCTTAGGTTGTAACATTATCCCTTTGGATTCCACAGTTGCGAAAGTATCTCTAGCGGAATGTCCCACGGCTAAGACCATAGCACAAGGTGAAAACTCCATATCTTGAGCTTTTACGGATACTACTTCCCCATTAGTTATAGTGAAGTCTTCCATTTGGGAGTTAAAGTGAATCTCTCCACCCAATGAGATTATCCTCTCACGGATGTTTTTAACCACACCTCTAAGTTTATCCGTGCCGATGTGTGGCTTGGCTTTACTTAGAATATCTTCAGGTGCTCCGAACTCGACTAAACGTTCAAGGACGTACCTACATAGGTTATCTTTGATACGTGTAGTAAGTTTACCATCGGAGAACGTACCAGCACCGCCCTCACCGAACTGTACATTGCTATGTTCGTTGAACTTTCCACCGCCCCAAAACTCGGCAACGTCACGGACACGATTGTCTACACTTTCGCCACGTTCCAACACGATAGGCTTGTAACCATGTTCAGCCAATGCCAACGCACAGAACATTCCAGCAGGGCCAAAGCCTACTACTACGGGTCTACCACGATAGTTACCAGTAGCTATAGTAGGATTGAACTCACTAACGGGTACGTAGGTAGCACCTATTTCCTTATGGATTTCCAACTCTTTTTGAGGGTCTGAAAGCTCTATGTATATGTTGTAAACCATCATGAACTTGTGTTTTCTAGCATCCAAAGATGTTTTAGAGATTTCAGCCTTTGCAACCTCCGAGCGTTTGAGATTGCACTTCTTTAACGCCTTGCTGATGACCTCATCTTTTGATTCACCCAAGAGCGATGTAATCCCTGTGACTAATAATGGCATAGTATGACCTCCTTAAAAATTTATTGTTACGCCAACTCTATAGGTGTAACGTTTCCTACAAATCGATAACTTACAATATAAATATAAACTTACGTTTTTAATTTATAAATAATTGTACAATCAAAATATAAACCTCACGTGAAACTTTGAACATCAAACCACAATATTATCCAAGAAAAGTTTGGTGTAGTAATGTAACCACAACATAAAGTATAACTGACAGTTATATTATTTAGATAGGTTCAACAAAGTTTTATAACATAGTTATAAAATATTGACCTAACTTTGAAAATATGTTATACTAATGTTGTTGGGAACCAATAAGCAAGTAGGCCACTTGCATTAAATACATTATATCTTGTAAAAATATCTTCCAAAGGAGAACTGAACATGGATAAAATCGGGCAAAGAATTAAACATCGTAGACTAGTCCTTGGAGTCAACCAAAAGGAACTAGCCATGCTTGTAGGATGTACACAAGCACATATCAGTAGGATAGAACATGGTGAAAGTTTAAGTATCGTGTTGTTAGAAAGGATTTCATTCGTATTAGGCTGTGAGATTTACGAAATCATAGGAGCAGGTGGTAACAATGCAAAAAATAGGCTATAGGTTGCGTAAAGTTCGTTGGAATATGAACATAAGCATCAAAGACTTAGCTAGACGTTGTGGACTCGATAGGAAGACCATTCAAAACATTGAATTGAACCATCATGACGATTGTTATGTTAGTACTATATATAAAATTTGTCGATATACTGGTATATCCGCTGACTATTTATTGGGCTTTACTAAAGACAAATTTTACATAAAAGATAGTACAAAACTTTAAAATCAATGTCAATTTGGCAATACAATCTTAAAACCAACGCCAATTCGATATAGTCTCATGCTGTTGCATTGCGGAAAGATTACATATCTGTGAGGTTTGAAAATATTATATAAGGAACGGATTGTGACCGTTTCTAAATTGCCGAAGGCAATATGTATTATCGAACTTGCGTTATGTAGAGAACGTTGTTTCGACGTTCCACCCATAGAACTGACGTTAAAATTAAAAAAAAATTTAATCCCATACCCAAAAGGTATGGGATTTTTTACATCACCAGTAAATATTACTTGTGGTTACGTCTAGTGAACATCACACCTGCTAATGAAACCACTAACACGATGCCTAAGCCTGTAGTTGTAGTATCACTAGTATCTGTAGCGGTGCTTTCGGTAGCTGTGCTACTGTCGCTTGAAGAGTCAGAAGAACTGCCACTATCGCTACTGCTACTACTGCTGTTGCTACTGCTACTATTACCGCTACTGCTATTACCACTACTACTGCTACTGCTGTCACCTGAAGCGGTAGTTGTAGTCGTAGTAGTTGCACCGTCTGCGGCGGTAGTTGTGGTAGTAGTAGTGCTACTATTATCGGATGAACCGTTTGTTGTGGTATTAGTAGAGCTATCAGTGCTACTGTCAGAGTTGCTACTTACCTGACTGTTTTGAGTATCAGCTGTAGTAACTATGCTGTTGACTTCCTTAGCTCTAGCTATAGCGTCGGTCAAACCGGAAACGTTGAAGTTTACAGTTAGGGTATCACCGGACTTTATAGTCTTGCTAGTAAGGTTTGAGATATCCTGTGTATACTGAGCCACATTCCAAGTGTTGTAGATGTTTAGCTTTAAGGTCTTACCATCATCAGCACGAGTGTATGCAGGAGCTACACAAGAACCACTATAATTCAAGTCAGTACCGCCCAAAGTTACGGAAGTTACGTTCAATACGATTCCAGTACCAGGTGCAGTAGTGCCATCACCTAGTGTGTAGGTATCAAAGTCCAACAATAGGATGACAGCCACGTTATCGCCACCCTCGCTAGGGTCGTTGAGTATATCCTCATTGCCAGTGTATGTGTAGGTTAGTGAGTAAGAGCCATCACCAGTTACAGTACAGCTTGGACCATCGGCATCCCAGAAACCTACCTCGCCCAACTGACCGTTTAGTGTAGCGGTATAGGTATCAGGAACTTCATGGACTGTAGCGGATACTGGTGTAACTACCATAGTAGCACCTACCAATGCCGTTGCGACTACTCCCGCAACGAGTTTTTTAAACGTTTTTAGTTTCATGTTTTTTTCCTCCAAATATTTTGTGAGCAACCCATGTGAACGTAAATATAACGCACATTCACCAATCCAATTTGAATACGCCAAACTGCGGAACGGTCACAGCCGTCTACACAGGATTATATTGAACCTGCATTAAAATAGCACATTTCCCCAAAAGGAACTCACTTAAAATAGGTTTGCAAGACTATTATAACATATTATAAAAATCTTTTCAAGTATGTTCGCCAAAATTCGGCACTAAAAAAATTCTTGCACGGTTGCACTGTGCGTGGTATAATATATAGTATACAATCGCCAATTCGATAATACGATTTGTCTACGACAAATTTAAGGAACGGTCAAAGCCCGTTCCCTACATGGGATTTTTAAACTCTCACAGATACGCAATCTTTTTGAATATATCGAATTGGAGTTATTATATATCATACAAAGCAAAGGAAGGTGATATTTTTGGATTTAGAAAACTTAGACAGTAACGAGATAGTGTTCCCCAACTTGGGCATAGATTTACACATAGACCGTACAGCGTTTACTATCGGTAGCGTGGATGTTCAATGGTATGGTGTGATAATATCCATAGGATTGTTGTTAGCCATAGCGTTCGGTATGTCGCAAACTAAGAAGTATGGTCTAAACCCTGACAAGGTACTAGACTGTGTCATCGGAGGTATAGTCGGAGGCATAGTAGGTGCAAGAACTTACTACGTCGCTATGAGTTGGGATGAGTACGCTGGTGATTGGAAGAGTATCATAAACATCCGTGAGGGTGGCTTAGCAATCTATGGTGGTATAATAGGTTCTCTGTTGGTGGCTTTGATAGTCGCCAAGATTAAAAAAGTCTCGATACCTCCCCTACTGGATTTGGTCGGCATGGGATTCCTAATTGGTCAAGGCATAGGCAGATGGGGAAACTTCTTCAATCAGGAGGCTTTCGGATGTAACACTACATTACCTTGGGGTATGTCAGGAGGTACTATACAGTCACATTTAAAGACCATGATAGCCAATGGAAACACATCTTTAAGCGTAACCGAACTAGTACACCCATGTTTCCTCTATGAGAGTGTTTGGTGTCTGTTAGGATTCGTGGTATTGTTCATATTTTCAAAGCATCGCAAGTACGATGGACAACTCTTCTTGATGTACCTTGCATGGTACAGTTTTGAGCGTTCTATCGTGGAGGGTCTACGAACTGATAGCCTAATGTTAGGTAACGTGAGAGTTTCACAAGCATTATCAATAGTGTTGTTTGTGGTTTCTGTCATCTTGTTGATAGTCAAGGGAATCAAGGCGAAAAATCTACACGAAGAATCCACAGATGGTTACGAATCCATCCTTGGTGATAACAACCATTCATAGAAGACACCATTCTATTCTAATGTAGTCTATTATTTTAATTGAAAAACAAGGAGGTTTTTGCCATGGCAAAGATAATCAGCGGAAAGGAAGTTTCCGCACAAGTAAAAGAACAGGTAAGGCTCGAAAATGAGCAGTTGAAATCCAAAGGGATTAACACAGGTTTAGCGGTGGTAATCGTCGGTGATGACCCAGCATCAAGAGTTTACGTAAACAACAAGAAGAAGGCTTGTGAAGCTGTAGGCTTTAAATCGTTTGAGTACGCACTCCCAGAGGAGACCACTCAAGAAACTCTACTAGGATTAGTAGAAACTCTCAATGAGGATAGCAACATCGATGGAATCCTAGTACAGTTGCCACTTCCAAAACATATTGATGAAACGGCAGTTATCAACGCAATATCTCCAAACAAGGATGTAGATGCGTTCCATCCTATCAACGTGGGCAAGATTATGGTCGGTGACTATGCGTTCTTACCATGTACACCAGCAGGAGTTATGGAACTCATAAAATCCACAGGCGTTGAGATTTCAGGTAAGAATTGTGTAGTAATCGGTAGGAGTAATATCGTAGGTAAGCCTATGGCTATGTTGTTATTACACAGCAATGGCACGGTCACGATATGCCACTCTAGGACTAAAAACCTCACTGAAATCTGTTCACAAGCAGATATTCTAGTAGCATCGGTAGGCAAGGCGAACTTCGTCACTGCTGACATGGTTAAAGAGGGTGCAATCGTCATAGATGTGGGTATCAATAGGCTTGAAAACGGCAAACTCTGTGG
>CAZWRW010000099.1:0-6146 GCA_964636465.1 uncultured Ruminococcus sp.
TTAGGCTGTGTAACCGTGCAGACACATACCTACGTGGATACTTCAATATAATGCAAGTGTTTTATAATGTGCGAAAAGTTTTGTTTCCAAGGTGCGTTATGTACCATGGGTATGAAATCTCAAAATATCCAAATAGTGCTAGTTAAAAATGGGTATAGTTATCCCCTTAGCTTGTGAGCTGTTTTTAAAAAATTCTAATTTATGTAAAGAATTAGTCGCAAAAGGGTATAATATCCCCCTAAGCTTTTGGCTGAATTTTTTACAATTTTTGGATTCGTTAAATCGTACTGGTAATTATTTGACCATTCCAATTTTGCATACCTTATTCTAAATTTATATGACTAATTTACATTTTTTAAGTTATTTTGGGTGGTTGCAATCCAAATCTGTCACAAAAAATTTACAGAAAGTTTACAGAAAATTTACAGAATATATTCCACGTTTTGTTATTTTTTAGTTTACCCAGGCTAACTGTTTCCAAAATATTCAATTTTCAAGATGCTCTATTTTTTCCAAATTTAGTTAGGCACAGTAGCTGTATGGAGGGCAAGAGTAGTTTGGTACTTTAATGCCTTTGAATCCACGGCAACGTTTACCAGAGTATCTATCGAGTATGTTGCAGTCGTCCTTAACCTTGTAGTCGGTGGCGTGGTCTTTAAACCATTTTAGGACAGTGTTCTTTTTGATGGCTTCCTTGCAGTTTCTTTTGCACCAGTGCATATAGCTATCGTATAGGTCGGCACTCGTAGTTGCTTGATTTTCGTCGTATATTACCTCGCTGTCGTCCTCTAAGTACTCTATGAAATTGAATCCCTCACGCTTGGTATCTTCTAGTAATCTTTGGGAATCTTCGGACACTGTGAACTGATATTTGTTGGCTAGTAATCTGTAGAGACCGTCCAAACACCACATAAATATGTCGCTAAGCTCTTCTGCTACTAGCTCGTTTAGTAGGTTAGGATTATCCACTCTGTTCTTGTCCTTGGGCTTTGTGCGGATGATTAACTGCCTACGGTAGAAGCCGTCTGAACGGTCGTATAACGCCTGTAGCGACGCATTACTGAAGCACATTAGTCTTGTGTAGAGGGTTACGTCTTGAGGGGCTTGGTACTTCTTTTCAACCGTTAGAGAGCCACCGCTGACAAGTCCCTTTAGTGTACCGGTATCCTTGAGTGCCTTAAACTCCGTATCATCGTCGATATTTACTAGCTTATTTACGCAGTTAGCGAGCTGGCAAGGTCTATCTTGTAGTAGGTGGATGTGTGAGGAATAGGTGTTGCTACCGCCGAGAATCTGCCTATATACGTTACCTATGACGGATTTACCTTCACCACCGTTACCGATGATAAACAACATCTTTTGAGCATCAGTGTTAGGGATTAAGCCGTAACCCATGTACTCTTGTAACGTATCTATGTCGTCTTGTGACTTGAAGAGTTGCTTTAAGAAGTTCAACCATTTAACTGGCGACTTGCGTTCCTGCTTGAATGATACGTTCAACCTGTTGAGACACCATTCCTTTTGAGGTAAGAAGGTATGTCGTTGGAGGTCTATTGTGCCGTTTAGTAGGTGAATCTTTTTAGTATCGGGGTCGGGTGCTGGTGAGTAGCTGTAGCACTTTAGAACGTTCATAAGACCGCTAGTAACTCTATCTAGGTTGTTTCTAACGTACTTAGATACGTCCATTAGTATCTCTCTGCGGAGTCCATTCTCCTCGACTTTGCCGTCTATAGTGTAGACCTCGCCGTTGATGGTACGCATATCTCTTTGAGCCATTTTGTACTGACAGTACATAGGTTCGTTGATTAAGTACCTACCTTTTTCAACCATAACCCAGTTAGGTAAGTCATCTTCAGCGACGTTGCCGTTAGCTTTTTGGTTAGCGTACCAATTACGTAGATACGCAATCATTTGCTTTTTGCAGTCATCGAAAAGTGGCTTGCAAGTCGATACTCTGCGGAACTCTCTAGCCTTTGCGAGTAGGTACTTGTAGTACTCATTAACCTCTGCCTCGGTGGATAGCTGTCCGAAGTAGTTTAGTATATCGTCGCTGTCGATATTTTCGTAAGTCACCTCGGGGAACTTATTTTCCTTAACTTCCACACCTACGAGCTTTATAGCCTCAGGGCGGACGTTGTTTTTAATCTCTTCCATTTTAATACACTCCTTTATATACTCATCTTTATCGATGTTACGTGCTTTTTCAACCATCTTAGCGAGGTTGGTTTTTAGTAATTCTCTGCCACTTTGTAGCAGTTCGTTGGCATCCTTGTATGAACCATAAATATCCATATCAGCCACCATGCAGATGATATGTTTCAGTCGGCAAGTCTCAACTATCTTTCTAGTAGCCTTAGCACCCGCAGAATCATTGTCTAGAGCCACTACAATCGTCGTAGAGGGGTTCACCGTATAGTTGGCGAAGAACTTGTCCACGTAGGCTGTAGACCCTATAGCGAGCGATTTAAAGCCTACTGTCTCTATGCTCATGCTGTCGATTGCACCTTCCACGAGGAACACCACTTGAGACTCCTCGGATTTCAACACATTTGCGTTGAACACTTGAGGGTTAGCGGTTTTCATAGCCTTGCGACCGTTCGCCTCGTCTTCCTTGTGGATGGCTCTAGCAGTGTAGCTATGTAGGTTTTCGGGGTCTCCATCGGGAATTATTACTCTTTCACTCTTTAGGTAGTCCGCAATTTGGGAGTAGTCATCTTGGACGGATGCCCTAATTTTTGGATGCACCCAAGCTTTCAAGTAACCGCAGTGAAATCTACGCTGAACCGACACAGGTATGCCCCTTTTGGTTAGGTAATCGCACTCTTCGAGATGTTTTTCGGCTTCTATGATGTCCTCACGGGCAAGTTGCACGATGTACTCGTCAAGCTTTAGGTTTTCGGGAGGGGTTTCCGCCTTTTGTACTAACGTAGGTACGTACTCTTTTGAAGATGCATCCCCAAGTTTTGGCACGTCTACGTTGAACTCATCGAACACCCTTTGGACAATTTCCCCGAATTGTGTTTCAAGGTTAAGTCCATAGACTTTACCCACCAAGTCGTAGATGTCTCCACCTTCATCACACACAAGGCACTTGCAGTACGTAGGTGCGTCCATGTAGATGGTCAGGTTGCCAGTTTGATGTTTGCCTGTACCACTGCCACACCAAGGACACTGGTATTTTCTGTAGCGTTTGCTACTTTCCTTTTTGTTAAAAGCTAAGGTTCGGTCTGCAAAGTCTACCAACCGGTGCTTGCAGTCGTCTTTAGCACGGTTGCGTTGTTGTATTATTTTCTCAAACATACAAAAATTTCCTTTTCTTATATATTCGAGTATTCGCCGAAAAAAATAGACTTGTGAGTACCAGTTAAACCCACAAGTCTTAATCAACATATCGCTAATAATTTCAAGAACCTTAAAAAAACTCTTGACTTTTCTCTCAACCTATAATATAATAATAGTATTGAAACAGTTTAATAGTGGTTTAAGGTTCTCTTAAACTACTTTAATTTAAGGTATTTTTGATTAACCTTAGACCGTTTCGTATACATGAGAGTTAAGCGTTTTTGAAGAAGATGGGAGCTTAACTAAATATTAAATTTTTAATTACAAGAGCAGTGAGTGGAGACTTACTGCTTTTCTGCTTGTCTATTTTAAACGGATGCTATCGGCTATATGGAGATATATAGCTTATAATAGCACACAAAATACTCTAAAAATAATAATAGCATACAAAATTTAAAAAGTCAACAGATACTTTTTAATTTGTATGCTTTTTTTATATATATTTAACTGAAATTTCCGTTCTGTAAGTTTGAGAACGTAGATTCTGTGTGTTTTTCTATACAATTACACGACATTTTGCCTAAAATATTATAGCACAAATATTTTTGTTTGTAAAGCCTATTTTTAAATTTTTTTCGTCAAACGAAAGTTTGATAGAACTTGTTAAGAGTTTTCAATAAACGTTATAATCTTGTTAACAACCTCATCTTGTAGGTAAAAAGCTGAAAGATGGCTTTTTTTGTACTGCATATATGTGTTTTTAGTAATTTCGATTAGCAAAGCCGTGAAGAATTGCTCCCAACTGAAGTAGTTTTCGCTTTTTATATGGTTGGATGGATTTTCTAGAATCTCTTTGACGCTACCTTGGGTCTGCCCTAAAATATTCGATTTTAACAGCACCCACTCAAAAGATTCAGGTAAGTACAGAGTTACAGCGTTAGAGTTCATTTGCTGATATTGGTGTACTTTGGACATTTCCGAACCGAACGCCGAACCATCAGCAACCACTAAAATCCTATTATCACTTTCTTTGGTAAGTTCTAGAATCTTAGTTAGTACATTGGATTTTCCATCAGCAGAAACGCAATTGATACCATTTTGCTTACTAATGTGTTCAAAAAACTGGTGTCCCGATTTAGAATCTTCTGTTAAGATAGTTTCATGGGCATTTAGAGAAAACTTATTAGTGTGAGTGTTTCCATAAACTTTCTTGAAACTGTTGTAGGTACGTTTTACGTTTCCATACTTACCACTGGTCTTAATTTGGTATATTTCATCGACACTATATGGAATGTTATAGAGGTTCTCACGAGTTACTAAGACGTAGTAGTTGTCAGTTTTTTTGATGGCAGAGGCGAAGTCTTCGGTAGCTAGGAACTCGTTACCCTCATCCACGAACACTATGCTGTTATGGATGTTTTGTAGATATACTTTCCAATTTCTACCCTCCAAAACACGACATTCCTTGTCACATTGAATTTCCACACCGCTACTTTGCCCAAGATTTTCATAGTTACGCACCATTTCGACCAAAGTAGTCTTACCAGTAGCACTTTCTCCACGTAGGATGGTTATGTTTCGTTGGAGTTCAAACTCAAAGCGAACTCTTCTGTTTTGAACTCTTACTGTGTGTATTCCAAACATAAAAAACCTCCTAGACGTAGTTATTAGCCACTATTAAAAAGTCTAGCATATTGTGGACTATTTCGTCAGTATTCAAGATGTGAATGGAAAACTTTCTCTTTCCGAAGTCCATAACGTGGCGTAGGTTCACAGTGACTTCTCTATCTCTAGCGATTTCAAGTAACGTACTAGCACAGTTATCGCCACAGTTGGACGCATTGAAAACTCTGTCGGGTTTGTTTAAGATTAGCAGTAGGGTCTTAACTCCACCTGAAAGTTGGGTAGGCGGAATAATTCCCAAAACTGGACTCTTTATTGCGTTTACGTCCAACACTTCCGATTTATCGATTCTTTTAATCATCTTCTTAGCCATTGGAGTAGTTATCCAATCGTCGTCGTAAGTGTTGTTAAAGTACACAGATGTGTTATATATAGCTTCAGGCATATTGCCTAAGAATACGTGTAACATTTAAATTCCTCCTTTGTAGATATTATACCATCCAAGTATCATATGGTCAATAGATTCATGTAGTCCTGTTTAGTTTCTAGTGAGCTGTGAACGTAGGTATTAAGCGTGATACTCACATCAGAATGTCCTAGCAGTTCCGAGAGTGTTTTAATATCGAAACCCATCTTTACGCAGTTGGTGGCGAAAGTGTGTCTCAACGTGTGGAAGTTTTTCCTAGGGATACCGCACTCATCTAGTAGAACCCCTAAGTGTCGTTGAAGGTATCTAGGTTCGCTATGTTTGAGCTTACCAGTAACGAAGTATATATCGTCTCTAGTGGCATACCTCTGTTGTAGTGGCACTAGAACTTTTTCCTTAAAACTTACGGGTATGGGTATCTTACGTACGGATGAGTCGCTCTTTGCGGAATGTAGCACCAACTTAGTCCCTTTGATACCATCCTTATCCACGTTTTGAACTCTCTCAACCGTATTGACTACGTTAATTACACCGTTTACCATATCGATATTAGACCATGTTAACGCACAGACTTCCCCGACACGCATACCAGTGTACAGCGATAAAAGTATCGCAAAGTAGGGCAGTTTGTGGTTCGCCATGACGTGCATAACTATCTTGTCCTGTTCTGTCTGTGTGAACACTTCAACCTCCTTTTTGGACTGCTTTGGTAGATTAACTTTTTTGATGCAATATGGTATATTGTACATATCTTCGGCATACTTGAATACTAACTTTAGTACCTTTACTAGGCATCTCATTGAAGATGGAGCTA
>CAZWRW010000100.1:0-5967 GCA_964636465.1 uncultured Ruminococcus sp.
AATACGGTCAAAGATAAAAATCAAAAAACCCCACCATTTTTATGGTGGGGAATTTTCATCTATTAGATTTGTTTACTATTCGTTTTCATTTTCGATTTTTATTTCAGTTTCAGTTTCGGAAGAATCCTCAACATTAACATCCACATCGATAGAATCCGTTTCAACGTCGTCCTCATGTTCCGTACGAGTAAAAGTAACGACTCTGTCATCGTTTGAGAGTCTCATGACCTTAACGCCACCCGCAGTTCTGCTCATGATGTTGATATCACTAGCCTTAATACGTATGATTACACCATCAGTTGAAATCATGATGATGTCGTCAGTATCGTCAACTACCTTGATACCGCACACATAGCCACGGCTTTCGGAAACCTTATAGTTGATACGTCCTAAACCACCACGACCTTGTAAAGCATAAGCATCTAGAGTAGTTCTTCTGCCTAAGCCCTTATCGGAGATGGTCAAGACTGTAGCACCCTCACGTACACGTGCCATGGAGACTATCTCATCACCGGATTGTAATGTCATAGCCTTGATACCGTGTGCATTACGACTACTACACCTTATGCTATCCTCTTTGATTCGGATAATCTTTCCGAGTTTGGTAGCTATCAAGAGTTCGTTAGTTCCGTCGGTTAGACGTACTCCTGCGAGTTCGTCGCCGTCATCAAGTAGGAGAGCCTTTAGACCGTGTTTTTTAGCGTTTCTGTACTCATAGAGATTACTACGTTTAATCTTGCCTTGTTTGGTGACCATCACGATGTACTTATCCTTAGTAAATTCCGAAGTCTTCAACATTGCGGAGATTCTCTCATTTTCGGATAGGCTAAACAAGTTGATATAGTTCACACCTCTAGCATTCTTAGAACCGCTTGGAATCTCGTAACCCTTTAGCTTGTACATGATACCCTTGTTAGATATAAACAATACATTATCATGGGTGGATGCTACGAACATCTCGTTGACGAAATCCTCATCACGCTGTTTCATGCCTGATACACCTCTACCGCCACGCTTTTGAGTCTTATACATATCGGTAGGTACACGCTTGATATATCCCTTGTTAGTGTATGTAATCACACAATCTTCCACGGGTATTAGGTCTTCGATATCTACTTCACCCTCAACATCTTCTAGAGATGTCAAACGTGCATCAGCGAACTTTTTCCTAATCTGTGCGAGTTCGTCACTGATAATCTTGTAGACTCTGTCATCATTGGCAAGGATGTCCTTAAAGTCGGCAATCTTGACGTACAACTGTAACAACTCATCGATAATCTTGTTACGCTCCAGACCTGTCAACTGACCCAACTTCATCTGCACGATAGCTTCTGCCTGTGCATCCGAAAGTCCGATGGTATGTTCACAAGTAATTTCAGCACGGTTGATAAGTGTAGCCATATCGATATCTTTAAAACGTTCGATAAGGTTAGCCTTGCCCTCTGCTATGCTACTGGACTTCCTCAAGATAGCGATAACCTCATCGATGTAATCAGTAGCCAAAACGAAACCTTGCAAGATATGTGAACGTTCTTCAGCCTTTTTCAAATCAAAGATGGTACGTCTTCTGATGACTTCCCTTTGGAACTCTAGATAGTATTCTAACATCTCTTTTAGAGTTAGCACCTTAGGTTCGCCATTGACCAACGCCAACATGATAACTCCCACAGTATCTTGAAGTTGAGTATAGGTAAACAACTTATTCAAGACTATCGTAGGTGATGCGTCTTTCTTGATTCCTATAACTATCCTCATGCCGTTTCTGTCGGATTCGTCACGGATAAACTGTATACCGTCAATCTTCTTATCCTTGGATAAGTCTGCGATATGTTCAACGAGTTTAGCCTTGTTCACCATGTAAGGTATCTCTGTAATGATGATACAGTTTCTGCCCTTAACTTCTTGAATTTCGGTCTTAGCTCTTAGAGTAATCTTACCTCTACCAGTACCATATGCGGAACGTATACCAGCCTTACCCATGATAACTCCACCCGTAGGGAAATCAGGAGCTTTAATAACTTCCATGAGTTCGTCAAGGGTGCAATCAGGATTTTCAATCAATAGGTTGATACCGTCTATAACCTCGCCTAAGTTGTGAGGAGGTATGTTAGTTGCCATACCTACAGCGATACCTACTGAACCATTCACCAACAGATTTGGAAACCTTGATGGTAACACTGATGGTTCTTTAAGTCTATCGTCGTAGTTAGGTATAAAGTCGACAGTATCCTTGTTGATGTCTGTTAGCATTTCCACAGCCATCTTAGACATTTTAGACTCTGTGTAACGGTAAGCCGCAGGAGGGTCACCATCCACAGAACCGAAGTTTCCGTGACCGTCTATGAGTGGATACCTCAAAGAGAACTTCTGTGCAAGACGTACCAACGCATCGTACACGGAACTGTCACCGTGTGGATGGTACCTACCTAGCACCGAACCTACGGTGTCTGCACACTTACGATAAGGCTTTTCAGGTGTCAAGCCATTTTCGTGAAGAGTGTATAATATTCTTCTGTGGACAGGTTTCAAGCCGTCTCTAACGTCTGGTAACGCACGAGAGACTATTACCGACATGGAGTACTCAAGAAATGATTTCCTCATCTCCTTGTCAATATCCACAGGAACTATGTTAGTCTTAGTTTTATCGTACAAGATTAATACCGTCCTTTCAAGACATAATTCTCAACCAAAAATATACGCACGAATGTATATACGCCAAACTGCGGAACGTTCAATATTTGAAAATCCCGTGTAGGGAACGGGCTGTGACCGTTCCTAAATTTGCCGAAGGCAAATCATCTATGTGTTATCAATCACACTGCGTGTGATTCCAAGGAACGGTCGAAGCCCGTTCCCTACATTATGATTTCAAAACCTTTGGGCGTTCCGCTATATGTCGAACTTGCGTTACTTAATTACTTAATGCTTATGTAGTTAGCACCCAACTTGCTCTTGAAGTTTTTAGCCAAGTTGCCTTCTTCTACTGCATCGAAAACCTTCTTAGGAATGATGTTAAAGTTGTTGTTATCTACGTATGCTATGAAGTAGTATCTACCATCGAGCAACTTTACGTCGTTCTTAGAGAAGTCTATGACAATCTCTTCAGGATTAGCGTTGCCCTTAGGTATCTTATTGATGATTATTCCACCCTCGTAAAACCTAACGGTTTGACGTTCGTCCTTGAACTTTGCCATGTTCTGTACGAACTTTTTTCTAATGCTGTTGGTCTTATTCCACATAGCCACGATTACGCCTATGCATACTAGCACTAGCACCAATACGGCTGGACTAAACTTACCTGCTACCACCAAAATAATGTCCACCACTGCCAAGAGTGCGAACACTCCTGTCATGATGTAGTTCTTAGAGTAGACGAACTTACGTTGCCAATCCTTGAACGCACTATCGTACATATGGGGTGCGATAGAGTACTCTTTTTGTAGGGTAGGGTTTCCATTTGCAAAACTAGCTTCCATGATAAAAAATCTCCTTTGTGAAAAAAATTAACATTTCAAGATGAAATATATATACATAGATATATTATATCATACGATTTGGTAATTTTCAATGAGAATTACAAAAATATTTTCAAATATTCAAAAAAAGTTTTTCAACCGACAGATTTATGCCTTAGATATCCAAATTACTGATATATTTAGCATTCTTTTCAATAAATTCACGCCTTGGAACGACCTTGTCACCCATAAGGATAGAAAAAGTTTCATCAGCCTTTTCAGCGTCTTCCAAGGTAACCTTTAGCATAGTACGAGTTTCAGGGTTCATAGTAGTTTCCCAAAGCTGTTCGGAGTCCATTTCACCAAGACCCTTGTAACGTTGTACTTCGACCTTATACCTACCGTTTTCTGAAAGTTCGGCGATATACTGGTCTCTTTGCTCATCGGAGAATGCGTACCTATGTTCTTTACCTCTAAAAACTTTGAATAGCGGTGGCTGTGCGATGTATATGTTTCCGTTAGCCACAAGAGGTTTCATAAATCTAAAGAAGAATGTCAACAGTAGGGTTCTAATGTGAGAGCCGTCCACGTCGGCATCCGCCATGATGATAACCTTGCCATAACGCAACTTTGAGATGTCGAAATCTTCACCGATACTAGTGCCTAGTGCAGTAACGACAGGCATTAACTTTTCGTTTCCGTAGACCTTGTCTATACGAGACTTCTCTACGTTCAACATCTTGCCCCAAAGCGGTAGGATGGCTTGATAACGTCTATCTCTGCCCTCTTTAGCAGAACCTCCTGCAGAGTCACCCTCTACGATATAGATTTCTGTGTATTCGTTGTCATGTTCGGAGCAGTCAGCCAACTTACCCGGTAGAGATGCACTCTCCATTGCGGACTTTTTACGAGCAGTCTCTCTAGCTCTACGAGCAGCCTCACGAGCCTTCTGTGCTGATAACGACTTCGCAAAGATAGCACTAGCCTCTGCTGGATGTTCTTCTAGATAGCACATCAACTGTTCATTGACTACGCCCTCTACTACTGGCTTGATTTCCGTATTACCTAGCCTGTTCTTAGTCTGTGAGCCGAACTCACAGTTCACCAACTTAACCGATACGATAGCTGTTAAACCCTCTCTAACGTCATCACCGAGGAGTTTTTCACCATCTTTGAGTAGTCCGAACTTCTTGCCGTACTCATTGAGAACCTTGGTTAGAGCGTTCTTGAAAGCTATCTCATGAGTACCGCCGTCATCCGTGTGGATGTTGTTAGCAAATGATAAGATAAGCTCATTGTAGCTGTCATTGTACTGCATGGCAATCTCCACGGAACTGGTATCCTTAGAGCCACTCAGATATATTACCTCACTGGATAGGCTCTCAAGTCCTCTAGTCTTATGGATATGTTCTACAAACTCCTTGATACCACCCTCATAATGTAAAGTCTCTGTAAAGATATTCTCTTCGTCTCTTCGGTCAGTGAAGATAATCTTTAGACCAGCATTCAAGAATGCCTGTTCTCTTAACCTTTTCAATAAGACTTCCGCATTGTAGGTAGTGGTTTCAGTGAAGATAGTGCCATCAGCCTTAAAAGTGATAGTTGTACCGGTTTCGGTAGTCTCTCCGATGACCTTTACCGGTTCGGAATATTCACCACGTTCAAAGCGTTGATAGTGTACCTTTGAGCCATCTTTTACGGTAACTTCGAGCCATTCGGATAGTGCATTGACTACTGAAGAGCCTACTCCGTGCAAACCTCCAGATACCTTGTAACCACTACCTCCGAACTTACCACCAGCGTGTAATTTGGTCAACACCACGGTCAAAGCCGAAATGTTTTCTGTAGGGTGGATGTCAGTAGGTATTCCACGACCGTTATCTTCAACCCTGATTACGTCACCCTTTAAGATGTCTACCTTAATCTCAGTGCAGTACCCTGCCAATGCCTCATCTATGGCGTTATCGACGATTTCATACACCAAGTGGTGCAATCCCGCTGAGCCAGTAGAGGCTATATACATTCCAGGACGAACTCTAACAGCTTCCAAACCCTCAAGGACTTGTATCTGTTCTGCGTTATACTGTTCCATTGAAAAAAATCCCTCCAAAACTTCATCATGTTATTTTAAAACCGTGTAAAAGTTTGTCATGTGCCGTTACTTTGGTTAAACCTATTCTTCAAGGTACTCACCGAAACGTTAGTAATATACAAAACTTTCTTATCTTTACTTTGGCAAAGTATGAAACTCTTAGGCATATCGTAAGAGACGTTTACCACCTCGGAGACCGTGCCAAAGTGGTTTAAGAACTCCCTCGTGATACTTCCTGTAGAAGTGTTTTCTATATCGAAGATACCCACAACGTCACTAGACTTTATGGCTATCTCGTTGCCTATGTGAACTATCATTGTGTGGACACCTCCAAAAATTCCATCACACTGCGTGTGATTCTTACGAAAAATCACGTATCTATGAGTTCTCACATAGAGGTTACTTTTCCATCCTCCACGA